>DATEGN010000300.1:0-6149 GCA_035280125.1 Gemmatimonadaceae bacterium
GAGCCGCGGCCGGCGGTGTTCTGGCGAGCTACACGTTTCCCGTTCTTCGCAAGCCTTGGCGCGTCGTTCGCTCGCTGATGCTTCCAGGGTTGAGCCCCGGGCTCGCAGCCGGCGTACAGAGTGGATGGGCCGAGGCATCGAGTTCGTCCGCACTGGCGTCGATTCAGCGCCTCGATCCGAATGCGGCGCCGGATTGCGCGGCAGTCGGGACCTGTCCAGCCCCGCTGTCGGTGCCGACGAAAGGAATACGCGCCACCGTCGACTTCCGTCTCACTTTCTTCGGGGGCCTCATCGGCGTTGGTGTAGCGCGCGCCGTGGACCAGGCCGCGCCTTGGCGACTAGCCTTCCGCTTCGGGCAGGAGTACTAGCATCAGAATTCGCCGATGAAACCGATCTCCGGCTCGAGCCGGAGTCCGTGCTTTTCGAAGACCTGTTGTTGAGCGATGGAGATGAGCTCGCGAACCTCGCCTGCGGTCGCGTGCCCGAGATTGACCATGATGTTTGCGTGGATGTGCGAAATCTGGGCGTCTCCGACCCGGAACCCCTTGAGCCCGCACTGATCGATCAAACGGCCTGCCCCAACACCTTCGATCTTCTTGAAGACAGATCCGGCACTTGGATGCCAATCGAGCCAGGGATGTTTTCCGCCGCGCCAGCTCAGATTCTCCTGCATGATTCGATGAAGGCTCGCCGGATCACCCTTTGTTAGGCGAAATTTCACGGAGAGAACAATGTCGCGACGATGATGAAAGACGGTATCGTCGTAGCCGAACTTCACATAGTCGGGCCCGACGGTGCGCCGCTCGTTCTCTTCGCTGAGTATCTCACACGAGTCGAAGACTTCGGCGATGAACATCGTGCGCTCACGGGCGGGGGCGGGCGATAGAAAGTGGAGGTTCTGCCAGATTGCGCCGCCAACGGTACTCGGGATGCCGACGTAGTGCTCCAGTCCGGACCAGCCCCGGTGGACGGATTCCTGAATGAGATCCTTGACCACCGCACCGCTTTCGGTCCACAGCGTGCAATCGACGTCGTGTTCGTGAAAGCTCCAGTGATGGGCCGTGTTTCGGATCACCAGCCCACGAAATCCCTTGTCGCCAATGAGAATGTTGGCGCCGAGACCGAGGACGAAGTACGGCAATTCGAGCTCGCGCGCGATTGACACCGCGTTTGCAAGCTCGTCGGCCGTGGTAGCTTCGAAGTAGAGATCGGCTGGTCCGCCGATCCGGAAGGTGGTATACGGTGCAAGAATCTCGTCACGCCGCAGGCGCGATGACGAGCCATTTTCGGATCGAGTTGCGATGTCGGCGCTCGCGGCAATGCGCTTGGCAGCACGGTCCAACCGATTGAGAAGCAGTTGCTTCTCGCGTGCGCTGATCGCCGTCATCGATGAGCCAGACATGTCGAGGAAAGAAATAATGGGAGCACGCCTGACGCTACCGCGCTGCCTTTCGCTGCTCGCATTCATGGCGGCGGCGCGCGCGACCCCAGTGCTTGGCCAGCGCGCGGAGCTGGAGCGGCGGATTCAGCGACAAGTGCTGCCGAACGGGCTCGAGGTGATCGTCGTCGAGAACCGCGGTGTTCCGCTCGTGACGATTGAAGTGGATGTGCGAAACGGATCCTTCACGCAAGGTCCGCAATTCGAGGGACTCTCGCATCTCTACGAGCACATGTTCTTCAAGGCCAACACCGAATATCCCGAGCCAGATCAGTTTGTCGCACGTGCATCGGAGCTCGGAGCAGTTTTCAATGGCCAGACGCGAGAGGAGATCGTCAACTACTACGTCACCGTTCCAGCCGACAGCCTCGAAGGGGGAATGCGTTTCCTCGCCGCGCCCCTCAAAGGCCCACTATTTCGGCAGGACGAGCTCGAGCGCGAGCGCTCGGTCGTGATCGGCGAGTACGATCGAAACGAATCGAGTCCTTTCTTCCATTTTACGACCGCGGTCGACCGGGCTCTGTGGACCACCGCCTGGAGCCGCAAGAATCCGCTCGGTGAGCGCGACGTGATTCTTCGCACGACGCCCGAGCAGATGCGTTTCATCCAGCAGCGTTACTACATCCCGAACAATTCGGCGATCGTCGTGACGGGAGATGTCGTGCCCGAGCGCGCCTTCGCGATCGCGAAGTCCGTGTTCGGCGACTGGAAGCGCGGACCGGATCCGTTCGCGGCCGATCCCATTCCGCCGGTTCCGCCGCTGGAGCGCTCGAAGGGTGTGATCACGGAGCAACCCGTCGGATCGGTTGTCGTTATGCTCAAGTGGCAAGGGCCGAGCGCGGTTCAGGATCCCGCGTCGACCTACGCGGCGGACGTCTTTTCGGATGTTCTAAACCAGCCCGGGTCGCGCTTCCAGAAGCGGCTCGTCGACAGCGGGTTGTTTCAATCGATTGGCGTGAACTATTACACGCTGAATCACGTTGGGCCAATCACGATTGTCGGCGAGACCACGCCCGAGAAGCTTCGCGGGGCGCTCGCAGCGCTCGACGACGAGATCGGCAAAGTCACCGAGCCAAACTACTTCAGTCAGGAAGAGCTGGAGTTTACCAAGCAACATCGGATCGTCGACGCCATGTTCCAGCTCGAACGCGCATCCGGCTTCGCGCATCAGCTGGGTTTCTGGTGGGCCGTCACGGGGCTCGACTACTTCTTCGGCTACACCGACATGATGGCCAGACAGACGCCCGAAGATCTGCGCAACTACGCGAGGAAGTACATCATCGGGAAGCCACACATCGTCGGTGTCCTCCTCTCGCCGGAAATGCGACAGCACATCGGGCTCACGGAAGCAGAGCTTGCGACACCGCGAGGCCAGCCATGACCCGGTCACTCGCGTTTGCGGCGATCCTTGGCGCCACTTCGATCGGGCAGGCGTTAGGCGCTCAGTCATCGGCGGCGCTACCCCTCGCGCCTCCGCCGGCGCTGGCCGCCGTCGATACCTCGACTTCGGAGTTCGACGCCGACGGAGTTCACGTCATTTTGCGTCACAACAACGCGAGCGACGTGATCGCAGCGAATATCTATTTGTTGGGAGGCGTCCAACAATTGACGCCCGCAACTCAGGGCATCGAGGCCTTTCTGCTTGCCGCATCGGAGCGCGGCACCAAGCGATTTCCCAAGGATGCCTTGCGTATCGCAACGAACAAAACAGGCAGCGTCATTACCATCGAGCCCGAGGACGATTGGACGGTGTTCGGTCTCCACGCGGCGCGAACCACCTTCGATTCCAGCTGGGCGATCTTCGCTGATCGGTTGACGAGCCCAACGCTCGATAGCGGTGACGTGGAGCTGGTACGCGCACAACTTGTGTCGGCGGCAAGCCAGCAACGGCTGCACCCCGACGCTGAGTTGCGTATCGTCGCCGACAGTCTCCTGTTCGTCGGACATCCATACGCTTTGTCCACGGAGGGCACCGAGCGCTCGCTCGCGGCGATCTCCCAATCGGCGCTCAAGAACTATCTCACGACCCAAATCGTGAAGTCGCGCATGTTGCTCGTCGTCGTCGGCAACGTCGAGCGTCCCCGTGTCGAGTCCCTCGTACGGGCAACGCTGGGCAAGCTTCCGGCTGGCAATTACAAATGGAAAAGCCCGCCGACCGTGAAGAACGACAAGCGCGCACTCGTCGTCGAGCAGGCGAATCTGCCGACGAACTACATCATTGGTTACTACGCTGGCCCGCCTGCTTCGAGTCCGGACTACAACGCACTGCGCATCGCGACGGCCGTTCTCTCGGGTCGCTTTTTCACCGAGATCCGCTCCAAGCGAAACCTCAGCTACGCCGTCGACGCGCCGTTCATCGAGCGCGCGGTCGGTACGGGCGGCGTCTACGTCACCACCGTTGCACCGGACCAAACACTGCAGTTGATGCGCGACGAGATCGATGAATTGCAGACCGAGCTCGTGGATCCCGCAGGGCTGCGCCGGCTCGTGCTCCAGTTCATTACCGACTATTTCCTGAAGAACGAAACGAATGCGGATCAGGCGACATTCCTCGCCCGCGCCGAGCTGTACGAAGGCGACTATCGAGGTGCCGATCGCTTCGTCGAGAACTTGCGTCGCGTACGCCCCGAAGACGTGCGGCGAGCCGCTCGTGAGTACATGCACAACTTCCGCTTCGTGTACATCGGCGATCCGAGCAAGCTGCCGAAGGACTATCTCAATCGCTTTTGACCGATCAGTCCGAGCCTAACGAAGCGGCTGGCCGCCGAGGAGCCCGCGCGCTGTTGCCGCTAAGGCGGCGTTCGTGGCGATGATGCTCGTGCCGAATGCGGTGTCGTTGCCCTCCCAATCAGTGAACACGCCGCCTGCTTCCGTGATCGCTGGATACAAAGGGGCGGAATCCCAGGGCCCGACGATTCCGTCGACCATGACATCGGCGCGCGCCGTCGCGACCAGCAAATAGCCGTAGCAGTCTCCCCATGAGCGGCTAATGGCGGCTGCCTCCGTGAGACGACGCCAACCCTCGCGCCGCTCCGGAGTCCGGGAGAAGCGCTCGTCGGTCGTGAGCACGGTCGCGTCGGCGATGGTACTCGTTTTCGACACCTGGGCGCGCGTCCCATTCCACCAGCAGCCGAGCCCCACCGCGGCGGACAGCATCTCGTCCAGCGCTGGGAAGAATGCGGCGCCCGCGAGCACCATTTCGTTCTCGCAAACAGCAATCAAGCTGCCCCATAACGGGACGCCACGTACAAATGTCTTCGTTCCGTCAATCGGATCGATGAGCCACCGACGCTTCGCGCCCGGCAAGTGTGTCCCGAACTCCTCACCGACAATGCCGTCGTCCGGAAATCGTTGCAGAATCCACTCACGAGCACACTCTTCTGCCGCGCGGTCGGCGACAGTCACCGGCGACCCGTCCGACTTCGATTCGATGGTCAGCGTCGAACGAAAATAACGCAAGGCAACTCCGCCCGTGCGCCGCGCCAGCTCATGCGCGGCATCGAGCAACAGCGATCGATCGCTCCGCTTTTCGGAGCCGGGGGGCATCACACGAGTCACGAGTTAGGCACCGAAGTCCTGAGCCACGCGACGGGCGTCCAACTCGCCGCCCAGGAGTCGCTCCGCCTCGATGATGGCCCCCGTAATGCCGCGATGCTCGAGCGCCCTGAGATCGGCGATCCCTGTCACGCCACCGAACACCGATACGGGAAAGCGGGACTGCTCGGCGACGTCCTCGAGAAGCGAAAGATCGGACATACCCATGGTTCCACCATCGCCCGAGCGCATCGAAACGAGCAATTCGCGCAATGAAAGATGATTCAGTTCGTCGACGAGATCGAGAAGGTCGACCGGTAACGTACGAACCCACCCGCGCCTAACGACTCGGCGATCACGGACATCCGTCGCGACGGCGATCTCGCCGGGATACAGGTCGGCCAGGTCGGCAAGCCACTGCGGCTCGTCGAGTCCGCGATCTCCGACAACGACGCAATCCACACCGGCACGAAGCAGTTGCTCGATTTCCGTCGCTGAGCTCACGCCCCCGACCTGCACGCGCGCGTTCGTGTCGCGCAAAATGTCTTCGACCGCGGACGTGGCCGAACTGGCGCCATTCTCGACCACGTGCAGTCGTCGAAAACCGAAATCAGAAAGCGTTCGCGCGAGCTCGGGTAAGGCTCGCACACGCCCCGTTTGAACAGAGCGTCCCGCTCCTCCGGTGCTGCGCAGGTCAACGGCTGGAATGGCGATCACACCTCTCCTCAGGCGGTGGTAGCGAAGAACGCCGTGGACAAAATAGACATTTGTCCAAGACGTGCGGGTGCGTTGCACGCGACCACCTTTATCGATAGTCTCACAGTCCCGGCCAACTCGGCCACCCAGCGGTTGATTCCGAGAGAGGTCTTCGACCTATGAATCGTACGATCGTGACGGTTCTGGCGAGTGTTGCCATGGCCGTCGCTTGCAACGAGAGAAAAAGCGGAACAACCGACTCGGCCGCGACGGCGACGTCGACTGCAGCCACGGCAACCGCGCAGCCGTCGACCGGAAGCTCAGAAACCGAGACGGCAGCACCCATCTCTGGTCAAACCGTCGAAGTGAAGATGCTCCAGGATGCGCAGGGCAGCTACCGCTTCGATCCGGCAGACGTAACGATCAAACCCGGTGACGGCGTCAAGTTCATCATGGTCTCTGGTGCGCCACACAACGTTGC
>DATEGN010000301.1:0-7428 GCA_035280125.1 Gemmatimonadaceae bacterium
GCGAACGCCGCGCTCCATCAGTTGGTGCTGCGACAATCGGCCAATGTCCGGCGGGTCGTCGCCCATGCTTCAGTGCGCGAGCGACGGCGCTCGGCCGCCTGATGATCTTTGGGTTGCGGCCCGGACGGCGCTCTCAACCGCGTTGACCGTTCGCTCGACATCGGCTTCAGTTGTTTGCCAGCTCGAGACGGACACGCGCATGCAGCGTCGGCCGCGCCACGTGACGCCGCCAAAGAATGCCTCGCCCGCGGCAAGAATCTCGTCGATCACGCTGTCGGTGCGCGCATCATGATCCAATTCGCTCGCCGTCGGCCGCTCGTCGCGGAAGCGCACCAGTCCCTGGTTGATGAGCGGCTCCCACATCACCTCTGCACCCGGGAGGGCGCCGATGCGCTGCACGAGCGCGGTGGCTTGTTGGCAAGACCGATCGATCAGGTCGGCGATGCCCGACCGGCCGAGACTACGAATCGCGGCGTAGGTCGCGAGTCCACGCGCGCGGCGCGACCACTCCGGATTCCAATCGACTTCATCGCGGGCATCCCCTTCGTGCATCATGTAACTGGAGCGATGCGTCATCGAGGCATGATGTGCTTCGGCGTCCGCGACGAACGCGTAACCGCTGTCGTAAGGAACGTTCAGCCACTTGTGGCCATCGGTAGACCACGAGTCGGCGAGTGAGGCGTCCTTCATGAAATGGCGATGCTTCGGGCTCGCTGCGGCCCACAAGCCGAACGCCCCGTCGACATGCACCCACGCGTTCCGCGCATGGGCGACCGGTATCAACTCGCTAAATCGGTCGAAGGAGCCTGTGTTCAGCTCTCCAGCTTGCAGCACCACGATAGTCGGTCGATCGCCACCTTCGCGCAACGCTTCGCGAAGCCCGTCGACGTCCATGCCGTTGCGGTCGTCGAGCGGCACCGCCTGAATGTTGTCACTTCCCATGCCGAGCAATCGCACGGCCCGATCCACCGTACCATGTCGCTCCGCGCCCACGATGATGCGAGTTTCCGGTGCCCTCGTTAGCCCTCGTTCCTCGACATTCCATCCACGGCGTGCGAGCAAGGCATGCCGTGCCGCCGCGAGAGAGATCACGTGCGCCATCTGCGTTCCCGTCACGAACGCGAAACTCGCGCGAGCGGGAAGGCCGAGCAGCTCCTTGAGGTAGCTGCCCGCGACCTCTTCGACGACGCCGGCGGCTGGGCTGCACGCGTAGATGCCTGCGTTCTGATCCCACGTGGACGTGAGCCAATCGGCAGCGAGAGCCGCGGGGAGACTGCCGCCGATCACCCACGCGAAGAATCGGCCGCCGGCGTTGCCGATGAGCCCACCGTCTACGTCCTTTGCCAGGTCGTCGATCACTCGCTCGGCGGCGACGCCATCATCGGTGAGAGGACGCGCGAATCGCGTGCGTAATTCCTGGAGCGATGCCGTCGCCGACACGGGCGCGGTATCGAGGCTGCCGAGATACGATTTTGCGTGCGCAACGGCGCGGTCGAGCGCTGCACGATAGGGGCTGTAGTCGGACATAGTCAGTTGGAAGTGCAGATCCCTCGTCGCTTCGCTCCTCGGGATGACACAGAATTGCCGAATGCGGGATTCCCCGTAACATACAGCGCATGGAACCCGGCACGAGTCCCGACTGGCGGACGAACGGCGTGCGAATCGTGCACGGTGACGAGCTGGATTCGAACACGCCGCAAACACCTGGAATGACCCGCGCCGCCGCCATCACGCACGCGCGCACCGGAGCGTCGAAGATCTGGGCCGGGACTGTGACGATCCGGCCTAACGCGAAGACGGGCGCGCACCACCATGGGCCGCTGGAGAGCGTGATCTACGTCGTGCGTGGCCGGGCGCGCATGCGCTGGGGGGAGCGGCTCGAGTACGTCGCCGAGGCGGGTCCCGGGGACTTCATCTACGTGCCGCCGTACGTGCCGCACCAGGAGATCAACGCCGCCGCGAACGAGCCGCTCGAGTGCGTCCTGGTGCGCAGCGATCAGGAGGCAGTCGTCGTCAATCTCGATATTCCCGCTGTGGAATCACCCGAAACGGTGTTCTGGGTCGATCCGATTCACCGCGAGCCGCGTTAGGCTCACATGGGGAGCCACCAACTCGCCTTGATGAGGAAAATGTTATCCGGTCGCGACGCGAGAATGGCATCCATGTCGCGATGCAGTTCGAGATTGCCAAGCGAGGCACCGGCGGCGCGCGAGTGCGTCCAGGCGATGTACAATACCGAGCCAGGGCGGTATTCCCAGCGGAAGAGCACATTGCCGCGCAACGACCGATCGTTGAGATCAGGGTTCGCGAACGTGAACGGCTGTGCCGGGCCAGCACCATCCGGGTCGATCGTGTATCGCGAGATGACACCGTTGGTATCTGTGGTCTGCGTGACCGAACCAACATCGCGACCAAAAACGCGCAGCGATGCGGTTCGCGGCGCCGTATACTCCTTGAACTGGTAGTAGTGCGCGGCGGCGAAGAAAGGCTGCATGTACAGCTCGAGTGTCATGCGCGGCGAGAAAGTCCAGCTCAGCCGAGTGTCGAAGCCGAGTGTTTGCTGATTGAGCGACGAGACAACGTAGCGCGTGCCGTAGAAGTTCGTCGCCGTCGGGTCATCCACGGCCGTGACATACTGTGCGGGAAGTCGTTGGGGATTCCACGACGGCCCGAACGAGAAGCTCACGTTCGGTGCCGGCCGAACGGCCGCTGTGACTGCCACCGTTGCCGCGTGGCCACCTTGCTGATCGGCATACCGCTCGAGATCCAGGCTCGCGGTAACCATGTGCCGTGAGTCGCTCTGGATGTTGAGTACGCCGTACGTGCTGCTCGGCTGCCGCACCACTGGACCGCCGCGAAGCTGGCGATCGTCCATCGCGCTCGGCCGCACGATGACGAATTGCGCGATGCTCCAGAATTGCCGCGTCGTGACATTCCAGAACTCGTGAAACTGTTCCGCGGTGCGGTCGCCTTCGAAGTTCTGCTGCGTTTGCGCGCCGAGGATGCCGAACATCGTCTGATACCACCTCGTCTGCTTGGACCAGAAGCGCATGACGTTGGCGTTGTACCAGATGTAGTCCGCCGAGCGCTGGAACGCGTAGTCGTTGGTCTCGAAGCCCGGTGTGCGCGTGTTGATCGCGCCCTCCCACATCCAGTCACCAGTCTCTTTCGCGAGGCGAGTATACGCACCGACGCCGCGTAAGCTCGTCGCGGTCGTGTCATATCGGCTCGAGAACAGTCCATCCCAGCCGGGCCCGCGGTCTGGCCGCTGGAAGTAGCGAGCGCTCGATTGCTGCCGAACTGCAATCTCTCTGGGGTCGCCGGACACGTTCGTGACCGCCGCATTGGCCATGAGTGAGTACTCATTGTCGTGCCAGCGATAGACGACGTCGTTGCCGTACATCTCGGCATTACGCGCCAGTCGCGGTGCAAACGTCGTATCGATGTTCCGCACGACGCCGGAGAGCATGCCACCGACGACGAGATTGCCGTGAAGGAAATCGCGCTTGAGGCGCCCCACGAAGTAGTTCGACAGCGGTTCGACCTCTTGCGAGCCACGAGCTCCGTTCGGGAAGATGACGCGCGCGTTCGCCTGCCCGGTGAGCGCGTCGAGCAGCCCGACCGTATATCCGCTCGACGTGCGGCCAGTAACCTTCCCGGCACCGAGGATCGTGGTGGCATCGGGAATGTCGGCATAGGGATAGTTGTCGGTCGCAAGGTCGCCGCCCGTCGGCGCGCGCCCGACGCGCCGCGAGTAAAACCCTTGCATGCCCTCGACATTGCTGCAAAAGGTGCAGTTGAAGAGGCCGAAGTCGAAGACTTGTGAGTTTTCTACAAAAAATGGCCGCTTCTCGGGAAAGAACGTCTCGAACGCGGACAGGTTGAGCACGGCGGGATCGACTTCCACCTGTCCGAAGTCGGGGTTGATCGTCGCATTGAGCGTGAGATTCGACGTCACGTTGTCGCGAAGATCGAGCCCGCCTCGCATCGTCGGACGGCCGTGCGTGTCGAATGGTGTGCCGGCATTCTCGGCGAGCGACGACGACTTTGCGCTTGCATACGGCATCAACTCGAGATGCGATGAGGAACCTTGGATCCTGAGTCCCTCGAGGTGGCCAAAGCGCGATGGCCCGCCCGCTTCGTTCTTGTGCCAGAACGACCAGTCGTCTTCTTCCTCGCGCCGCTTGATGAACCGCCGCACTTCCAAACCCCAGGTTTGCTCGACGGCCCGCGAGAATCGCAGCTGGCTATAGGGAATACGAATCTCCGCCGTCCAGCCGTCGGCATCGATGTGCGTTACGGCTTCCCAGATTGGGTCCCAGGAATTGTCGCAACACGAATTGCCGATGCCAATGCGATCGGCCTGTGACCCGGATGGGTTGACCTCGAAGAATGCGCGACTCAGATGATCGTGATACGAGTCGATGACGAGCTGCAAGTAATCCGAATCGAAGCTTGCGTCTCGTCGGACCAGACGCGTCGTGACGCCAGCGGCGCCGAGCGAATCGTACATTTTCGCGCCGACGTATAACGCGTCGTCGTCGAAGAGAAATCGGACCTCGGTGCGCTGCGACGCGGGACGGCCCTCTTCAGGGTCGAGCTGGGTGAACTCAGTGATCGGCGTGGCCGCGCGCCACGCCGCTTCGTCGAGCTTGCCGTCGAGTACGATCCGCCCGTCACGACGCGCGGCAACGGCCGCGGGAACCGCAATCGTGTGGCCGTACATCCGCGAACCGGATTGTCGCGCTGTACTGCTCGGGCTTTGAGCAGCAGCAGCGACGGGGGCCAGGCAGAGCCCGGCGAGCAGAAAGCGCGTACGCAAAGGGTGCATGGGCCTTGGACAGCGCGAACGGGCAAATATGTCGATGCGACATTCACGCCATGCGCCCGATTCGATGACTCTGACGCAAGCCTTACGAAACGCTGATGGTCGCGGTTCGTGCAGCGGTGACGCGGCGACGGTACGCGAGAGTAGAGCATGATGAAGACTCGTTTGACTCCCACTCTCGAATTCATATGCTGTTCTCGCATTCGGTGCGCGCGCGCCGGAGCGTGCGCATGGCGGTCGGGTGCGCGACCTGGCTGCTCGCATCATCGGGCCTGCTCGCCTGCGGAAGCGAGCGCGCGACGATGCCACGCTCACGCGGCCAAATCGCCATCTCGTCAGGAAACGCTCAACGTGGCGCGCCAGGCCAACCGTTGGCTCAACCGATTGTTCTCGTTGTCCGTGACGCGTCCGGAACACCCGTGGCGGGTGTGGATGTCACGTGGAATGCCGATGATGGCGGTGTGATGGATCCGTCGAAGAGCGTCACCGATGTCAATGGATTCGCCTCGGCGATATGGACGTTAGGTGACGGCTCGATGCATCGCGGACGGGCGTTGGCAGCGGGGTTTCTCGCTGCGGAGTTCACGGCGTCGACCGACGTCAACGCCGAGCTACCCCTCGACGTCATTATTCCGCTCGACCTGAAGACCTACGACGGCTCAGGTCAAACGGTACATCCGGATCATGTGGCGGCCGGACCGGAGTGGACGCACGCTGGTCAGTATTTGTTCATCACACCCTATCCCCTCGGCAACGCGACGTTCGAGAACCCCTCGATCTTCGAGAGCGAACAGCCGACGCAGTGGATCGTGCCCGACGGTGTGACGAACCCACTCGTAACTCCCGGCGACGGGTATTTCTCCGATCCGGACGCCGTATATGTCCCCGAGCGCAACGAGCTGTGGCTCTACTTTCGCCAGGTCACGAGTGAGAACACGATTCACCTAACGACGTCCCGCGATGGCGCAAGCTGGACGACGCCGATTGTGGTGTTGCACGCGCCAAACCATCAGGTCATCTCGCCATCCGTCGTCCGGCGCGCACCTGACGATTGGCTGATGTGGGCCGTGAATGGGAATGTCGGCTGCATCGGCACTTCGGCGACGGTCGAGCTGCGTCGGTCGACCAACGGCGTCGATTGGTCGTCGCCGGAGGCGGTCGCGCTCGCGCAACCGGGGTTCTCACCGTGGCACATCGACGTGCAGTGGATCGCGGGCCGGAATGAGTATTGGGCCCTCTACAACGTGAAGACGGCAGGCTCGTGCACGACGAGCGCCGTGTATCTCGCGACCAGCACGGATGCGGTCCATTGGACGACATATCCGTCGCCGGTGCTTGCACGCGGCGCCATCACCGAGTTTCGCGATGTCGTTTACCGCTCGAGTTTCGCGTACGAGCCCTCGTCTGACGCCATCACGCTCTGGTACTCCGGCGCGCGCTTCGACGGTGCCAATTACATCTGGCACTCGGCCGTGCAGCGCCGTTTACGCGCGGACCTCTTTGCGACCATCAACGCGCCGGCCAGCGCAGCGCAGACCGCGGATCGCGCTCTCCCAGCATTGCAAAACTTCCCGTAGGCCCGGCTACATCGCGAATCGCAGCACGTGAGCAAGTCGCGAGATCAATCCGCGAGGCTGTGGCACGAGCCGGTCCATCTCGGCCGTCGAATCGATCCACGTCGTGCGCGCCATGAGATAGAACAGGTCGACCAAGCCGGTGGACGCTTGTACTCCAGAAATGATCGTCGTGGCTTCGCCATCGGACATCAGGCCACGCGGGTCATGATTCTGCGACCCGACCGAGAAGTAGAAGCTCGACCGCTTCCGCTCCGCCGGTGTGAGTGATTGCTCATATCGTTGGAACAGCGCATCAACGGCCTGACCCGCTGTAGTGTCTACCGCCGCCGCGGGTCCGCCAAGCGCGTCGGCGAGGCGGATTGTGCGTCGTGCCTGGCCTCGCATCGTCTGCGCGAGAATATCTGACCAGCCTGCTTGCCTCACGAGGGCAGCAATCGCGCTCTCGCGGGCAACGAGAACAGTCTTTTGGTGAAGCTGCGGCGCACGTGGTGCCTCGTCGCGGGCGATCGTCGTCGCCGCGCTGTCCGTGGCTTCGGTCTGCGCAATCGCGGTATCGAGCTGTTCGAGCGTCTTGGCGTCGAAGGGTATCAGTTCTCTGATCCACGGTGCGCGCGACAAGCCCGTGTGGACCTCGGCGAGCCGGGCACGCACGTCGGCGACGGACGCTCGCGCGGCGTAAACGCCAACGTGGAGCGAACCGCCCGAGGCCGCCATCTGCGTCCTCAGGTCGTGTCGCAGCGCCAGGAGCCGCGTCAGAATGTCGCGTTCCAGCACGATGATGGGCGGCTCAGGACTCGGCGCGTTCGCGAGCGCCGGCGCGATGATCACCACGTGACACCCGCGCGCGGCCGCCGCGGCGAGCATTCCCGCCCAGGTGTCACTCAACCACAGGGGATCAGGCACGATGATGACGCTTCCCGGCGTGGCGAGGCTGTACAACATTGCGCGAGCAACTGAGGCATTCTTGACGCCGAAGCCAGCCTCGTTATGAACCTGGAGCGCATGCCCGACAAACGCGCGCGC
>DATEGN010000302.1:0-18470 GCA_035280125.1 Gemmatimonadaceae bacterium
ACGAGCGAGAGGTCGGTGAAGGTATTCGTCGCGCTCACCTCTCCCGGAGCGAGATCTTCATCGAGACGAAGGTCTGGATCAGTGACTACGGCTACGACGCCACCTTGCACGCGTTCGACAAGAGCGCCCGCAAGCTCGGCGTCGATGAGATCGATCTGCTGCTCCTACATCAGGCGCTGCCGTCCATGTTCGACCGCACGCTCGGCGCCTATCGAGCGCTCGAGAAGCTGCTCGCCGACGGCAAAGTCCGCGCGATTGGCGTGAGCAACTTCATGCCCGAGCATCTCGAACGTTTGCTGGGCAGAGCGTCCGTTGTCCCCGCAGTCAACCAGATCGAAGTGCATCCGTACTTCCAGCAGAAGGCGCTGCAGCAGATGCATGCGAAGCACGGCATCACCACGCAGGCGTGGTCGCCCATCGGTGGGATCACGTCGTACCGCGGCTTGCAGAAGCGGAGCTTCGACGACCCGACCCTGCTCGAGATCGCCCGCCAGTACGGCAAATCGGCCGCTCAGGTCATGTTGCGCTGGCACCTACAGGAGGGCCGCTCGGCGATCCCCAAATCGGTCAAGCCTCAGCGCATCGCGGAGAACTTCGACGTTTTCGACTTCGAGCTGACACGCGAGCAGATCGCCGCGATCGACGCGCTCGATACCGGCGTGCGCGGCGGACCGGAGCCGGACAGCATCACCCTCGAGACCTACGGCCGACCGATTCCAGAGGCGTGAGAAGATGCAAAACCGCCTACTTGGTGACAGCGGATTGGAAGTCTCCGCGATCGGACTCGGATGTATGGGCATGAGCTGGTCGTATTTCCCCATACCCGATCGCCGGGAGATGATCGCCTTGCTCCGCGCGGCCGTCGAACGGGGCGTCACGCTCTTCGATACCGCGGAGGTATACGGACCGCAGACGAACGAAGCGCTGGTGGGTGAGGCGCTCGCGCCATTTCGCGGCCGCGTCGTCATTGCGACGAAATTCGGCTGGGCGCCGAAGGCGGGTGACGCCCATCGCTGGTCCGCGCTCGACAGTCGTCCCGAGCGTATCAAGCAGGTCGTCGAGGGCTCGCTCCAGCGGCTTCGTGTCGACGCGATCGATCTCTACTACCAGCACCGCGTCGATCCGAATGTGCCGATCGAGCATGTGGCGGGTGCGGTGAAGGATCTGATCGGCGCGGGAAAGGTGAAACATTTTGGGTTATCCGAAGCGGGGGCGACGACGATTCGGCGCGCGCACGCCGTCCAACCCGTGGCCGCGGTGCAGAGCGAGTACTCGTTGTGGTTTCGCGAGCCCGAGACCAATGGCGTGCTCGCCGTATGCGAGGAGCTCGGCATCGGCTTCGTGCCATTCAGCCCGTTAGGCAAGGGCTTTCTCACCGGGAAGATCGACGAGAGCACGACGTTCGACAGCAGTGACTTCCGGAACATCGTGCCGCGATTCACGGCGGAGAACCGGAAGGCCAATCAGGCGATGGTCGATCTCCTGAACCGCATCGCCGGAGAGAAGCAGGCGACGCCCGCGCAGATCGCTCTCGCCTGGCTGCTCGCGCGGAAGTCATGGATCGTACCGATTCCTGGTACGACCAAGCTGCACCGCCTCGAGGAGAACCTCGGCGCCGCGAAGGTCGAGCTCACCCCTCGCGACATGCAGGGGATCGAGGACGCCGCGGCGCGCATCGTGGTGCACGGCGCCCGGTACCCCGAAGCGCTACAGCGAAACGTCGGCAGATGAACGGAGGCTCTCGTGCAGGACGACGGCGGCCGCGCGCGTTCCTTGGTATCGCGAACGCATCTACGATCTCATCCTCGGCGTACGGCCTTGAGTGCGGCGAGATTCTTCCTCCGGAGCTCCCATTCTTCCCGCTGATCGAGCACCAGGGCGCGCCTCGCCACCAGCTCTCGATAGTAGGACACGATGCGGCACCGTACGCTTTCCAACGTGTCATCTGAGCTCGGTTGGAACGGCGCGAACCGGTGCGCTTCGCCGGATACGGTGAACCACCACCATTGCCTCAGGTGTGATTGCCCTCCCTCGATCTGACATACGAACGCTCGATCGTCGGCCTCGAAGGTGAAGCGGGAAGGAGTCTGCGTCTCGCTTTCCTGCGAATGCTCGTCAAAAACCCGCTTGTCATCGCGCGGCATGAGTCTCCGTTAGTAGCTCCCAGCGGCCATCACTTCGCCGAGAGAGGTTAGTCGTGAGGCGCGGCTTGCAAGGTCCAACGTCCTCACTCTGAAGCGTGCCCGCCCGGCGCAAGGGACACCAGGACACTGCTGCGGTCATACGGTGGGTTCAGTCTCGGGACTCTTCGATCGAGGCATCACCAGATGTCCCTGCTTGAGCAGTAGCCTCGACCCCTCGGCCGTTGTCATGAGCTCATGCGGCCGGTGCGCAGCAAACCCTTCCGCTGACAGATTATCCGGGCGCGTCAAGCGCGGCTCCGCCGGCCAGGTGGCGATTCGGGTGAGCCACGTCGCGAGAAACGCGACGCCCAAGCCACCGAGAACTGGCAGCGGCGGAGCACGGAGGCTGAGTGGCCCGATCCACCGCAACAGGCCGCCGCCGATCAGTGCACCCAGGCCGCCAGCGAGAAGATCGTAGAGTGCTGGGCCTCGAGTGAACGCGGTGAGTGCCCCGACGACCTTGCCGGTCGCGAGCCCCAGCAAGAGCAGCATGAAAATCCAAAGGAGGGGATTCATCTCCCCTCCTCGTTAGGTATTGAAGGCTCACCGGCGCGCGTCAGGGCTGGCACGAACGGCGGGTCATCGGCAGCGCGTCTGCGCTCTGCCCCCTGGGCCTCGATGACCTCGAGAGGCAGAATCGTTAGGCGCCAGTCGATGACGATGGAATGGCGGCGGCGAAGAGATACTCGGGATCGCATGGCGGGCCTGGAAAGAAGGAAGCGCCGCCAGTAGCGCCGGTCGCAGTTGTGTGTGCGGGCTGGTGCGAACATCCCGCCGCATGAATTCAATCTAGCACCGTGCGCGCTCAAACGGCCATTGCGACGCGGATCAACGACATTTCGATTGCCAGATCGAGCGCGAGCAATCGCACGACACTGAGCCGTGGTGGTGGCTCAGCCAGAGCCATGACGATTGCCGTTGCGGAATTCGTTCCTATAGCGACGCGGCGTCGATCCCGTTGTCATCAAATGGTCGACCACCGAGAAAAAGCGCTCCTCCCCCGAACGCTTTTTCACGTATCCATCCGCACCGATCCGCCGCGCCCAGTCGCGGTCCTTTCGCTTTCCGTGCGATGTGTACGCGAGAAGCTTGGTCCGGCGGAGCGCGGGTGATTTGCCCATCACACGTGCCAGACAACGACACGTTCCAACGCGGAGATACAACTCCGTTATGACGAGCGCGATCTCCGAGCGGTTGACGATGTCCATGGCGGTTGGCGCATCCATCGCCTGGACGACGCTGTACCCCTTTTCCTCGAGCCGTGCCCGAAGGCGTGGAAGCGAATCATTGCCTGCTTGAACCAGTACGATGGATTTCGGAGACACGAATACCTCTCGAGATCAGGGAAAGCCGCCGGGCAATCTTGCCCTGGATCGAGAAGTGAGGCGACAGCTGGGGAAGTAAGATCGCCAGGTAGCTGTCGTGCGACCCAACAGCGGGAAAAGAAAGAGGGCCCACATTGGCAGGCCCTCGAAGAATCAGACAAGTCCGCGCAAGCCGCAGTTTCGCTGTCGAAGCATAGCGCGTAAACGGACCCGCGCAACCGCTATGCTGCTTCGAGTCGCGACTCGGCTGCCGGCAGCGCAATGCGAAACGTCGTTGTTTTCCCCGGCTCGCTTTCCGCCCAAATGTGGCCGCCGTGCGCCTCGACAATCTCCTTCGTGATGTAAAGGCCCAGTCCGAGGCCGGGCACACCCGAGCCGCTTGTCGTCCGCGACCGTGCGAAACGATCGAAGATCCGGCGCAACTCATCCGCGGCGATACCTTTGCCGCGATTCGTAACAGCGATCCGCACTTCAGTCGCGGCACGGTCCACCCGGACCTGAATGGGCGCGTGAGCGTCACCGTATTTCGCCGCGTTCGAGAGCAGGTTCGCGAGAACCTGCTCGATGCGCATCGGGTCGACGCGCAGATTGAGCGGCGGACCACTCTCGGTGATTTCAACTCGGTCGCCGGTCACGCCTCTGAGTCGGTTCGCGGCTTCATGGACCAAAGCAACGGGCTCGACCCAACTCCGCTCGAGCTTCAGATGATGCGCCTCGAGCAGTGACACGTCGAGGAGATCCTCGACCATTCGCTTGAGCGTGCCCGCGGCCGATTGAATCCGTTCCAACATGCCGAGCTCCTCCCCACGGACTCCGTACAATTCGGGAATCAGCTCGGACGCGCTCGATATCACACCGATCGGCTGACGAAGATCATGCGCGATGATCGTGGTCCATTCTTCGCGCAGACGTTCCAGGTGCTTGATGTGCGTGATGTCGGCTGCCGTCGCCGCCACCCCCCTGATGCGCCCGTCGGGATCGCGTATGGCCTCGCCCCTCGCTGCGCACCACCGTGTCGACCCATCGGGTCGTGTGAACTCGAGATCCAGCTCGAATGAGGCACCGTCCTTTCGCAGCGAGTCGATCGCGCCGGCTAATCGGAGTACACTCTCGGCCGTGAGCAGCCTCAGACCAGGATTGAGGAGCGGAAATGGCGACCGATCGCGATCGATTCCGAAAATTTCATAGAGCTCGTCCGACCAGGTCGTTTCGTTCGTGCGAAAGTCCCAGCGCCAACTGCCGACATGCGCTACGTGTTCGGCGATGCGCAGCTCGGACAAGCTCTCTCGCAAGGCTTCCTGGTCGCGTTTCTGCTGAGTGATGTCCGTCGCGATCTCACCGATCGCAAAGGCGTGCTGCGACTCGTCGAGCAGCGGGAAATGGCTGATCAAGAGAGAGCGCCCAGCGAGCGTTGTCTCGAAGAGCATCGGTGTGTGCTTTTCCAGCGCTTGCCGCTCGTGATCGGCGATGATCTCAGCGACGTGGCTGGGGAGAACATCTTCGGCGCGACGTCGGAGCGCGTCCTCGAACTTCAATCCCTCGAGATGCTCGAACGCTTCGTTGAGCAAGATATAACGGCGATCGACATCTTTGATGGCGATTCCGTTTGGCGAGTGCTGGACAATGCCCTGCAAAAGGTGCTGGATGCGCACGAGCACCGTCGCGGTCCGATGCAGCCTCCGAAAAATATCGCTGATCAGGATGCCGGTGCAGAGAAACACCACCGCGGCGATGTACGGTGCACTCGCCGACTTGAAAATGACGTACTCCGGTGGCACAAAGAACCACCACATGAGCGCGGTCGAGAGCACAGTCGCGGCGATACCGCTCTCGAATCCTCCGAACCACGCGCAGGCAATTACGGCGGCGGTGAACAGCGGCCACCGCCCGGAGCTACGCCAGAGAAAGAACGTAAAGGCCAGAACCGCGAGCGGTGGAATAGCGGTCGCGACAAACAGCTTCAGCGGTGAGAGGCGAGTTTGCCTCACCGTCATCGCCATGAGGTGCTGGATCAGGCTGTTCGGCTTCTCAATGTTTGTCATTCAGCAGTCGATTCGCGCGGACCACAAAAAGATTGTCGTATGCGCGGACCGCCCGACCATTAGCCCTGGGTAACTTGGCCGCTGTGCCCGTCGCCACAGCGCGGCGCACTTCGCGGGCTCTTCCTCCGCTACGCGCAGTGCTATCTCAGCCAGGTGTCGCAGTCGTCAGCGTGCAACCGCGCACACTCGATCGGGGAGCGGTGCGCGCGCTGGCAAGGTAGTCGATCGCGAAGGACTCGAAGCGGCGTCTTGCGCCTGCTATCGCATCATCCGCGAGAGCTACAACGCTCTCGCAACATCCGAGTAATCGAATGCGGTGGAGACGCGCCCCGGGGTCTATCTCCAGCGAAGGGGCGGGCTGGTCATGTGTCGCACCACTTCACCCGCCTCATAACGGCGTGCGGCGGCGATTTGCAGGCGCAGTCGGCGTGCGATCCGGCGCAAGCGAGGTTCGTGAGCCTCGACGAACACGGCAAGGCGCTCCTGAACATCGAGCGGCATGAGGAGCGCGCCAATTGCGTAACTGACAAGTGACGACTCAAGGACGGAAAGGTGCGAGGCTACGTCGCAAGGTGTGAGGGTGGACTTCACGACGAGAAGGCGCAGTAGCAGCTGACGCGAGAGACTTCGTCGTGCGACGGCGGATGCCGTACGCGCGTTAGGCGCGAGCTGGGGGTCTTGAGCGCCATGAGCAGCCACCGCGCGATCGATCTGGTGCTCGGATCGAAAAGTTTCCATTGATCCTGCCCTAATTGAGGGGTCGAATTCCTCCGAGGAGCCGGGGGGCGCGAACAGAGCGCTCAGGTTACCTGTGACCCATCGCCGCCCTCACGGCGCCGCCGACGGAAAGATCCTTCGGGTCCACGCCGCGTCGAGGGCGCAGCCATCAGATGATCGACAACGGAGACGAATCGCTCCTCACCCGACCGCGTGATCACGTAGCCGTCCGCGCCGATCTGTCGTGCCCAATCGCGGTCCGCTCGCTTACCATGGGTGGTGTACGCCAGGAGCTTTGTGCGCCGCAGGCCCGGCGACCGTCCGATGGCGCGTGCGAGACAACGGGACTTGCCCACGCGCAGGTATAGCTCCGTCACGACGAGCCCGATCTCCGAAGCGTTGACGATGTCCATCGCGGCGGCCGTGTCCTCGGCCACGATGACGCTATAGCCTTTACCTTCGAGTCGAGTCCGTAGCTGGGCGCCGAGATCGGTCCGTGGCTGCACGAGCAGAATGGTGTTCGAGTACATGAAACTACCTCGCAGGTGGAATGGCGACCGACAAGCAGTACCTCGTGCGCCCTGGCGGTCGGGAGCGGCGCAAAAAAAAGGGGCCCGCATTGGCAGGCCCCGAAAAATCAGACTTGTCCGCGCGATCAGGCGCGCGTATCGCTGAGAGGAGTATAGCATGGCGCGGGGCGCTTGGCAATCGGCAGCTGTCGGGCGCGAGGCACACTATTTTAAAGCGTGCTAAACAAAGCAAAGGAGTATCGCATCATCTTGCGTTCTTTTGTACGCTTTCAATGGCCTGGGGACGATCCGGATGTTAGATTAGATGAATCGATACACGCGCCGAGCGCGTGGACACGGTTCGCACGACGCGGGGCCTGCCAATGCGAGCAGGCCCTTTTGTTTTCCGACAACGTTGTGGCGCCAACCGACCGGAGCGGGAAATCCATGAAAGAAGGGACGATTACGCTCGAGGGCCGGATTTCGGATGTGCTTCCCAGCGCCATGTTTCGGGTCAGGTTGGAGAACGGCCACGAAGTGCTGGCGACGACGGCGGGCAATATGCGTCGCTTTCGCATCCGCATTCTCGCCGGAGACCACGTGACGGTGGAGGTCTCTCCGTACGATCTCACGCGAGGCCGCATCACGTTTCGCCACAAATGAGGGGAGTGGACGAGGCAGAGTGGGGACCATTGTCACCGCTCGCGCGCACACCCCACATGCGAGGGTGCGGAATGCTATTCTGAAGCGAGCGGTCTCCGCTTCGCACTACTCGCGGGCGGGGCGACGTCGTCCTCGCTCGCGCGTCGGTCCCGCAGCTCGCGCAGTGTGCTCCGCATCTCGGCATCGACCTCGCGCTGTTGCAGCGTGGCCTGCTGGATTGCCGCGAGTTCCTGGCGGACGGCCGCCGCGACGTCCGCGGCGTTCCTCACGTCGGAGAGCGCGTGGCTGGCCGTGCGCTTCACCGCCGCGCGCTCGGCGCGCGCCGCCTCCGTCGCCCGCCGCAGTTCCTCGGCGTAGGCGCGCAGCGCCTCGTTCTCGGCGCGGATCTGTTCATGCGCGCGGCGCAGCAGTTCCGTATCCCGACGCGCCGACTCGGCCACGTCGCGCAGTACCTCGGCCGCCTGACGTGCCTCATCGAGGCGCGCTCGCAGGATTTCGGCAGTCGCCCGACTTTCCTCCGCGATCTGGCGACTCTCCTCCGCGTCCGCACGGCCCCGTTCCGCGTGGGCGCGACTGTGCTCGGCGGCCTCGCGTCGCAGCTCCGCCGCCCCTCTGGCGGCCTCGGTGAGGCGCCGCGTCGCCTCGGTCTCGTCCCCATCGGTGCCCGCTACTGGAGTTGGGTGGTCCATAGTGTGTTGTGATAGGGGATCGGCCGTTCGCTCGTGTGCTTTCCGGCAGCAATTCGGTTGCCATGTCCGGACAAACGTCATTTCCCTCAGATCACTGGATCATCAGGGAATTTAGGGAAACGCGACAGCTCGAGACCCGAGAGCTGAGATGTCAGCTCCGGCCCTTTCCCTGTGGCCGGCGGGCATTTCACCCAGGGTGGCGAGCCAAGACGCGAGAGACGAGAATCAAGCCGCGAGCGGCGAGATCGAGCTTCCGCGTCGAGACATGACGATGAGCCATGAGAGGAATTGCTTCTGGGCGCCACGACCAGATCGCGTATCATCGCGGCATGCGCGATTTCAAGTCACTCAAGATCTGGCAACGGACCCACGCTCTGGCGATCGCTCTGCACCAACGGACGCGCAACTTCGGACGCCTTGGACACGCGCGGGTTGAGGAATCAGCTCCGAAAACGAATGAGCATCTCAATCTCGCCGCTCCCAGCTGATTTCTCGCGTCTCGCCTCTTGGCTCGCCACCCTGGGTGAGATGCCCGCCGGCCGCACGGAGTAGGCGGGAGCTGACATCTGCTCATCTCTCGAGGCTCGATCTCTCGCCTTTCTCAGAATTTCCCGAAGAACCCAAAGTTGGCAGTCACGCTGAATTAAATGGTGTCGCATCCTGCTGGCGCCACTCGCATTGACTTTCTATAGTACTCGCGCTCCTTACCTCACGACCGGCGTGACCGAGCCACCGGAACCTAGCCCTCATGCTCGACAACCTCGCCCGGCTCGCCGGCGTCTCCCCGCTCATCGTCGCGATCCTGCTCGCCGTTGGCGTCGGGCAGATCGTCATGCAAGTGTACGCCCTGGTGGACCTGGCGCGACGCGACGTCGTGGTAGGTGACAAAAAGTGGGTGTGGGTAGCGGCCATCGCGTTAGGCAGCTTGCCCGGAACGATCGCCTACCTCGCCGTTGGGCGCCCGCCGCCGAAGGTGGACACGCTGCACGCCGCCGGTGCGAATACCGCAGGCGGCGAAGCGGCGCGGCGCGCCGTCGACGTGCTCTACAATCCACGCGACTCGCATTGAGCATGGCGGACGGCGCGCCCGCGATCGAGCTGCGCGGCCTCACCAAGCGGTTCGGCGATACGCTCGCCCTCGATCACGTCGATCTCGCCGTTCCATCGGGCGTGGTGTTCGGCTTCCTCGGTCGCAACGGCGCGGGAAAAACGACGACGCTGCGAATCCTCTCGGGGCTCGCGCGTCCGACCGACGGTACGGCGCACGTCCTCGGCCACGATGTCGCGCGGGCGAGCGACGCCGTCAGAGCGCGGATCGGCTTTCTCCCGGACGTGCCGGGCTTCTATCCGTGGATGACCGCGCGCGAATACCTCGCGCTGGCTGGGCGATTGTTCGGGCTCGCGCCCGCGACGCTCGACGCGCGCGCCGACGCGCTGCTCGAGATGGCGGGGCTCGCGTCGGTCACCACGCGCGTCGGCGGATTCTCGCGCGGGATGAAGCAACGGCTCGGCATCGCGCAGGCGCTCATCAATGCACCGAGTCTGCTCATGCTCGACGAGCCAACGAGCGCGCTCGACCCCATTGGGCGGCGTGAGGTGCTCGAGATGGTCGCCTCACTCCGTCGGCGCACAACGGTTTTCTTCTCCACGCACATTCTCACCGACATCGAGCGCGTGTGCGACGCGGTGGCGATCATCGAGGGCGGCCGGATCGTGACGAGCGCCGGCATCGCGGAGCTCACGGCGCGCGCAACCGCCAACCGACTCTTCGTCGAGGTGGACAACGCCGCTGCTGTCGGGACACTCCTCGCCGGGCGAGCGTGGCTCAAAACGATGGAGACCACCGAGCACTCGTTGCGCCTCATCGTTGCCGACGTGCACGCGGCGCAGCGTGAGATTCCGGCGGCGATTGCGTCGACTGGCGCCGCGCTTCGGCGCTTCGAGGTGGAGGAGGCAAGTCTCGAGGACGTGTTCGTGAATTTGGTTGGGGGCGCGCCGCGATGACCGGATTCATCGCTTTCTTGAGAAAGGAATTCAGCGAGACCGCGCGCACATGGCGCATCTGGGTGATCCCCGGGATGCTGCTGTTCTTCGGGCTGACGAGCCCGATCATCGCCGCGCTCACCCCAGCGCTCGTGAAGTCGATGGCGTCCTCGCAGCCGGGCGTCGTGGTCCAGCTACCACCGCCCACAGCACTCGATGCCTCGGCGCAGTTTCTCAAGAACCTCGATCAGTTCATCCTGATTGCGATCGTAATCGCGGGAGCAGGCGTTGTATCGGGAGAGCGCGCGTCGGGCACCGCGATCCTCATGTTGACGAAGCCGCTCTCGCGTGGCGCGTTCGTCATCGCGAAGATCGTCTCACAGATCACTGTTCTCGTGGCGGGCACCGCGTTAGGAACGGCCGTCTGCGTTGGGATGACGGCGGTGGCGTTCCACGGTGCGCACGCCACGGGGCTCGCAGCCGCAGTGAGTCTGTGGCTTCTCTCCGCCTCGCTACTCGTCGTGGTGATGACGCTTTTCTCGTCGGCATTCCGCTCGCGCGGCGCGGCAGCCGGCGCGGGGCTCGCGTTTTACTTCCTCACACTGCTGTTCTCGAATTGGCGTCCGGCGGCGGCGTACAGCTTCCTCGGTCTTCAGCCGGCGATGCGCGACGCGCTGCGGGGAGAAGCGCTGTCGGTAGCCTGGCCGGCCGCTACGGCGGTAGCGGCGATTGTCGGAGGCGCCATGGCCGCAGTGCTGATCTTCGAGCGGCAGGAGCTGTAGGCCGTCCGTTCTACGTCCTCCTTTTGAGGCCAACCACGTTGACAGAAGAGTAGATCTACAGGAGCACGTATGCTCACGCCCGACATGCGCGCCATCATCCGAGCCGCGCACCTCTGCTTTGCCGCGACGGTAACTCCCGACGGCAGGCCGAACGTCTCACCGAAAGGCACGATCCGAGTCTGGGACGACACGCACCTTTTCTTTTTGGACATTGCCTCACCCGGCACGCGTGAAAACCTCACGCATTCACCTTGGATCGAGCTCAATGTCGTCGAACAGCTCTCTCGACGCGGCTATCGATTTTTCGGGCGCGGCGAGATGCACGGACCTGAAACCGCAACGTACTCTGAATCGGTGAGGCAAGTGTACGGCAACAGTGTTCCCGCCTCGCTGCCAGCCGGCGTCGTGCTCATCGAAGTCGAGCGCGCCGAACCGTTGCTCTCGCCAGCATATTGGCGCGACACCGACGAGGCGGCGATCCGCGCCGACTGGCGCAGTCGCCGTGCGGCGCTCGATGGAGAGTTCGAGCGATATCTCGCCACTGTCGGGCCGGCACGCATCACGCCGCCCCAGCGTAATGAGGAGCTACGGTAGGACGACGACAGCCCGCGCGCCCGCCGGAAGCCGCCTAACGCGGCTCGTCGCGATCAACGAATCTCGCGCTCGGCGAAATGGTCTCGAAGCTCTTCCTGAAGAAATGTCGCCGCGGTTTCGAGCCGGCCCAGATGGCCGCCTTGCATGTACACGATTGAAGCCCCAATGCTGACGCCGGACCGCGTGATTCGCTCCAGCCGCCGACGCTTCGGATGCGAGGCGAGAAATCGCGCGGGGATAAGCCCGAGGCCGATCCCGCTCGCCACGAGAGACACTTGCATGTCGATATTGTTGATCGCGGCGGCGACTTCGAACGGAGAGCCGAGCTCGCGCAACTTCACCTCGAGTGCCTGACGAATAAAGCACCCCTGCGGGTTGAGCACCCAGCGCGCGTCGAGATCGCGATCCTTCGACTTGCTGCTGCGCCGGGTGCGAGGTTGCGGTCCTCTCGCCCTCACCAATACCAGACGTTCCGAAGCCAAAACACTGCTGGCCACATCGCCGGGCGGCGTGTCATCCGTCGCGAGGAACCCCAGTGCCACATCGAGCTCGCCGGTCCGCAGCTGCTCTATGAGCTGTTGTCTGAGACCGGTGCTCAGCACCGGTTGAAGTTGGGTGAAGCGACTCGTCAGGCGCTGGATCGACGCGACGAGGCTTGGTTGCGCGAGCGCATGTGAGAGTCCGATGCGGAAGATTCCACTTGGCTCGACGTCCTTCGACCCGGTTGCCTTGAGATCGTCCATGATGCGCAGCATGTGTCGTCCGCCGTCGAGCACCGCGCGGCCTTCGCGCGTAATCCGCCCCGGTTTCACGCTACGATCGAGGAGAGTCGTCTTCAGTGTCGCCTCGAGGCGCTGGATCTGCCGCGTGACCGCCGATGGCGTCAGGAACAGCCGTTCGGCTGCCCGTTGCAACGAACCTGACTCGGCCAGGACGACGAACGTCCGGATCTCGTCGAGCATGACAGACTCCCAATTGCTAGTCGAGCAATATGATAGTGAAAAAATTGCATTTGACGCAAGCGCAAGCCGGCCTTAAGCATGTCGTCTCATCCACGCCATGACCCTCATCGGAGACCGTATGAACTCACTTCGTATCGCCGTCGCGAGCCTCGGTCTTCCAATCGCGCTCGCGGCTCAGCAGCCCCAGGCCAACCCGATCACGGCGGCGTTCAAAGCCCGCATCGCCACCAATCACCGTTACATCGCGCAGGCATTCGATTCGATTCCTGAGTCGAAGTTCGGCTACAAGCCAACGCCCGCGCAGCTGACCTTCGGCTTCATCGCACAGCACGTCGCGAGCGACAGCTACCTCTTCTGCAGCAACTTCGGCGTGATGAAGCCGACGATCGACGCCAAGGACACGTCGACGCCCGACTCGGTCAAGGCAACGTGGCCAAAGTCCGAGCTCGTGTCGAAGCTCAAGGCATCGTTTGCATTCTGCGACCAGGCGATCGAACAGGTCACCGATGCGACGCTCGCCGACGCGATTTCCTTTACGCTGGGCGGTGCCGAAAGGAAGTCGACGCGCATCAACATGGTGCTCCTCCACGCGCTCGATCTCGCTGATCATTACAGCCAGATCGCGAACTACATGCGCCTGAACGGCATGCTCCCGCCGTCAGCGCTGCCGAGGCGCCCTATCTAAGCGATCGCCAAGTGGCTGAGGCCATTAACTGGCGATCATCTCGATTTCGACTTGCGCATTCAGCGGCAGCGCGGCGACGGCCACGGTCGTGCGAGCTGGATACGGAGCCACGAAATATTTCGCATACACTTCGTTCATTTCGGTGAATCGCTTTATGTCCGTGAGATAGACGTTCACTTTCACCACGTCGGCGAGTGTCTTGTCCGCTGCCTCCAAAATCACTTTGACGTTCTGGAAGATTTGCTCCGTCTGGGCGGCGACGCCGCCCTCGATGAGTTTTCCCGTGGCGGGGTCTTGTGCGATCTGACCGCTCGTGTACACGCGGTCGCCATCGCGAACGGCAGGTGAAAATGGACCGACGGGTTTGGCCAGACGGTCGGACGTAATGGGTTTAAGCGGCATGTTGATGATTGTGTGGTGAGAGTTGGCGTAACGGCGCTATCAAGCAGGTTGCGTCTCGGTGGTGTTTGTCGAGGAGCCGATTGAGCGACCACTGTTGTTGTCATAGGCGCAGAGATCTGGCACCGACATCGTCAATTCCCCTTCGGCTCGCGCAAAGGACGCCGGATTCACATGGTTGGATTCGCTTCAGATTCGCGTGATTAGCGTCCCTAAATCTCTGGACTCGCCAGCCGTGCCCGTCGAACAAACAATCTCGAAATTTCCCGAAGAGGCCGAGACCGTCATCCGACGTTGCTACTTGAGCGCCTCCATCGGTGAGACGCGCGTGGCGCGTCTCGCCGGAATGAAACAGGCGGCGATCGTGACGATCCCCAGCAGCACCGGCACAACCGCGAACGTCATCGGGTCGCTCGCCGACACACCGAACAGGAGGCTCGACATCAGCCGTGTCACGGCGATCGAGCCACCCAGCCCGACGATCGTTCCCGTGGCGGTGAGAACGAGGCCGGGGCGGAACGCGAGTCCGAGGATATCCCCCGGTTTCGCACCTAACGCGAGCCGAATGCCGAATTCCTGCGCGCGCTGGCCGACGACGAAGGCCATCACACCGTAAATCCCGAGCGCGGCGAGCAAGAGTGCAACAACCGCAAAGACCGACATCAAAAAGACCGAGAACTGTCGCCGCGCCAGCGAAGCCGACATCAGCTCCGCCATGGTTCTGACGCCGAAAACCGGGAGTTCCGGATTGATGCTGTGCACGATCTGCGTCAGCGCTTCCTTCGTCGACTTCACATCCACATCGGCGCGTGTGCGGAGAAACACGGCCAGCCTTACTCTGGGATATTGAAGAATGGATTGGTACACGCGTGGTGGCGGCGCTGCGTCCAGTCCATCGTTTCGCACATCCCCAACTACGCCGACGATCTCGCCTTCGTATCGTGCACCCCGCAAGACATAGCGCACGCGTCGACCAACGACGTCTCGTTGCGGTGAGAATCTGCGGACGAACGCCTCGTTGACCACCACGACTCTCGTACTGGAGTCTGCATCGTGATCGGTGAAGACACGCCCTTTTATCAGCGGCGTCTTCAGCGCGTCAAAGTATCCTGCGCTCACGGCTCCAAACTCTGCGGCGTGGTCATTGTTCTGTGTTGATGCTTCGTCGAGCAAGGAGAAGGGTTGTGGATTATTGACATTGCTCAGCAGAGGGATGTCGCTTTGCGTGCCGAGCGCCATTTGCTCTATGCCTGGGAGGACCGCGAGCCGGGCAAGCAGTTCCCGTGCAAGTCCGGCGCGCTGCGCTGGCGTCAGGTATTGATCCGCCTTGGGGTTGTTCGGAACGGGCACCCAGATCTGACCAGCGACAAGCCGTTCGGGATCGAGACCGGGACTCTGACTCAGCACGGCCGAGAAACTCCGGACAAGCAATCCGGCGCCAATGAGCAACACCGCCGATAGCGCGACCTCCAGCACGACCAACGTTGCGCGCGATCGATTCTGGCGCAGGCTCTGTCCACCACCCGTGCGGCCGCCGTCCCTCAAGTCGCGATTGGGATCGCTCGCCGACGCGTGGAGTGCCGGCATCAATCCTACCAGCACTCCGGTCGCGAGCGAGAGCCCGAGCGCGAACGCGACCATTCGCCAATCCGCATGCACCTCGGCGAGACGTGGCACGTCGGCGGGCATCAGCGTCAGCAGCGATCGTTGTGCGATGAGGAGCACCGCAAGCGCGGCCGTGCCCCCGGTCAGCGATATGAGCACGCTCTCGGTCAGCACCTGTCGAACGAGTTGGCCGCGCGACGCGCCCAGCGCCTGACGAATAGCGAACTCGCGGGTCCGTGCCGAGCCCCTGGCGATCAGCAAGCTGGCCACGTTGACACACACGATCAGGAGCACAAAACTGACGGCAGCGAACAGAATCACCAGCGTCGGCCGCACATTACCCGTTAGGCTGGTTTGGGCTCGCTCGAGGCGAAGCGACCAACCCTGCTGCTTGGGATAATCGTTGGCGTAGGTCTGCTGCAGCGAATTCCTCAACGCATCGAGTCGCCCCTGTGCTTGTTCGAGCGTGATGCCCGGTGTCAGGCGACCTAACGCTCCGGGCAAGGGGCGCGCGCCTCGCAGCAGCCATGTCGGCGGCCAAGGATCGCCGGCGAAGCCCGTCGCCGTCCACATGTCGACGTCGCCGCCCAGCGTGTTGCCGGGGTGCCGAAACTCGGGCGGCATGACGCCGACTACTATGTACGGATCTTCATCCACACGAACCCGGCGCCCGATGATATGCGGATCCGATCCGAATTGGCGCTCCCACAGCCCGTTGCTGATGACGACAGCGTCCAGAAAGCCCGGCACCCACTCGGAGCGCGTGTAAACCCGGCCGAGCGCCGGCGTTGCGCCGAGAACTTCGAAGTAGTTCGGGCTCGTACCCAACAACTCGATCCGCTCCACTTTGTCGCCACCGGACAAGGCCGAACTCGAGGGGTACAGCGCGCTGATTTGTTCGAAGATTCCGGAACGTTGCAAATCCCGTAATTCGGGCACTGACA
This sequence comes from Gemmatimonadaceae bacterium, assembly GCA_035280125.1. GTDB lineage: Bacteria > Gemmatimonadota > Gemmatimonadetes > Gemmatimonadales > Gemmatimonadaceae > AG2. The sequence goes on from DATEGN010000302.1 coordinate 16,083, forward strand.
TTCCCGCGTTCTTGGCTCCCCCTGTCACGCCGCCCAGATCATCGAACACGCGCACGAGGCGGTCAGGCTCGCGGAAGGGCAGGGGCTGCAGCAACACGGCGTTCACGACGGCAAAGATCGCGAGATTCGCCCCGATGCCGAGCGCCAGTGTCAGCACGGCAATCGTTAGGAACGCGGGGCTATGTCGAAGCGTTCGCAGCGCGTATCGCAAATCCTGCAGCAGCCCGTCCATACTCCTCCTCCATCCGATGACGTCGCCGGCGCGATGGCAATCGGCGATCGCCGCTGCGCATGGAGGAATGGCTAAGCTCGGCGGAGTAGTGCGTCAAATGCAACTTTAGCACAATCATATTGCTAAGATCGCACGACGCCTCTGCGTCCCGGCGTTGGGCAGTTTGCCGTTACTTGCCCGTCCGACGAAGCCGCTTCTCGAACCAGTAATGCGCGTATGGCTCGTCATTGAACGGTTCGATTTCGACATAGCCGGACTTACGGTACATGGCGATTGCTTCCGTGAGCGTGCGATTCGTCTCGAGGCGCACCGCCACCGCCCCAGCGTTCCTCGCCTCATTCTCGAGGGCGTCCAGAAGACGTTTGCCGAGTCCGAGGCCGCGTGACTCTTTTGCGATCCACATCCGCTTGAACTCGGCCGGGTGCTTTCCCTTGAACTTCACCGCGCCGCAGCCGATCGCCCGCTCTCGCACTCGCGCGACCACGAACGCGCCGCTCGGGCGCGAGAAGACCCGGGTGTCGGCATAGAGGCTCTTCGCCGGATCGAACCCCGCATCAAAGCGCTCATTCAACTCGGCGAAGTACTGCGACAAACACCATCGCGACGCTGCGGTCTTTGGATCCTCCACGTCGAATCGGACCATCGATGCCTCCAGCAGCCGCTCGATCTCCGCCAAAGCCGATAAGAACTTCTGTCGTTGCGATGAGCCGAGCGGCTCGAGCATGCGAAGCGCGACCGCGTCAGAGCGCTTGTCGAGCTCGCGGCGTTCCGACAAGCCGCGCTTGGTGAGAACCGCGCGCCGGACGCGCGCGTCGCCAGAGTGGGCGCGAATCGTGACCAGTTGCTGGCGCTCGAGCGCTCGCAGAAGTCTGCTGACGTATCCCGAGTCGAGGCCGAGCCGCCCGCGCAGATCGCGCACGTCAGCGCCGTCGGGGCCGATCTCCCAGAGCAGACGCGCCTCGCCGAGCGGGCGCGATCGGCCGAGAAAATGATCCTCGAGCGCGCCGATGCGCTCGGCGACGACGCGGTTGAAGCGGCGAACTTGCTCGATGCCGGGGTCTGCCATGATCTCTGACCTCCGTCAGATATCTGAAGACGCCGAAGGTGCATCGCAAGAGCAGCTGCGTTTTGAGGGCTGCGTCGACGCGCTCTCTAATCGGACCGCGCCGTGAAACGCCGCACGACATCGCGATACGCTCGGCCGGACATCAATCGCTTGCCGTTCTTCAGGATCAGCACGTAGTCACCCTGAAACCACGGCTGGATCTCCTTGACGCGATTGATATTCACTATCACCGATCGATGGATGCGCACGAACTGCTCGGACGGCAGCCGTCGCTCGATCCTGTTCAGTGTTTCCCGCACGCGATAGATCTGCTCGGCTGTCTGCACGAGCACGACCTTGTCGGACACCTCGATGCAATCGATCGTGGCCGCGTCGATCAGAATATGCCGGTCGTCGACCTTCAAAGTGATACGGTCTGACGAACGATCTCGGGCGAGCCGGTTGAGCAGCGTCTCGAGGCGCCCCGAAATCTCTGACGATCGCCCGCTACGGATGCGCACGATCGCTCGTTCCATCGCGGTTCGAAACCGTGCGTTGTCAAAGGGTTTGAGCAGATAGTCAACCGCGTGTACATCGAACGCCCTCAGCGCGTACTGCTCGTACGCCGTCACGAAGATGACCGCGGGCATGCTCGGCACGCCGACGGTGGCGACGACACCGAAGCCGTCGAGGCCCGGCATCTGCACGTCGAGGAGTACGATGTCCGGCCGGAGCTGCCGGATCGCGGCGACGGCCGCCTGGCCGCTCGCCGCATCGCCGATGACCTCGACGTCGTCCATCTCGGCCAACAGCGATCGCGCCAGGCGCCTGGCCGGCGCTTCGTCGTCCACGACCAACACGCGGCAGCGCGGACTCATCGCGGAATGACGATGCGCACGCGAAAGCCGCCGCCGGGGACGTTACCGGCTTCGAACGATTGTCGCTCCCCGTACCGCGCCTCGAGTCGCTCCCGAACGTTCTTCAAGCCACGCCCGGCCACTTGCCCGTTCTGGCCCACGGCGCCCTGTCCGTTGTCGGTGATGTCGATGTGCAGCGAGGCGCCCGAGACGCGTGCGGCGACGGTGACGCTGCCGCCACGCTCGAGCGGCTC
>DATEGN010000303.1:0-25280 GCA_035280125.1 Gemmatimonadaceae bacterium
GGCCAGTGCACGGACGCCCACGGACGAGTCGCGGTGAGCGACTCGTCCGTGGGTTTTTGTCCTTCGTCAAGATCAGACGGCATCCGCGCGCATCAAAGAAGGACATTGCGCCGGGTATCGATAGTATTCACCCAATGTCACTCCTCCTCTTCACGGTACTCGTCGCCGGTGGCTCCTTTTCCGCCGGCCTTCTCGGTGCGTTGACGGGCCTCGGTGGCGGGATCGTCATCGTCCCGATGCTGACGCTCCTCTTTGGCGTCGATCTGCGCTACGCGATCGGCGCGTCCCTGGTCTCCGTGATCGCGACATCCTCGGGCGCCGCGGCGGCGTACGTCAAAGAGGGCTTCACGAACGTCCGCGTTGGCATGCTCCTCGAGATCGCGACAACGGTCGGCGCGTTAGGCGGAGCCTATCTCGCCGGCCGCATCGGCACCGGCACGATTGCTGTGATCTTCGGCCTGGTGTTGCTCTACTCCGCGTACCGTTCCACGAAACCGCTCGCCGAGCACGTGTCGACGGAAAACGCGGACCCGCTGGCGATACGGCTGCGTCTGAATTCGACCTATCCGACGCCGAACGGTCTGCAGGCGTATGCCGTCCAGGCTGTGCCGGCCGGCTTCGGTCTCATGTTCCTCGCCGGTATTCTTTCGGGCTTGTTAGGCATCGGCTCCGGCGCGCTCAAGGTTCTGGCGATGGATCAGATGATGCACCTGCCGTTCAAGGTCTCGACAACGACGAGTAACTTCATGATTGGTGTGACGGCGGCGGCGAGCGCTGGCATCTATCTGGCCCGCGGTTACATCGATCCGCCGCTTGCGATGCCGGTGATGATCGGCGTCCTCGCGGGAGCGCTCACTGGAGCGCGCGTGCTCGCACACGCGAACACGAAAGTGTTACGACGGATCTTCGCCGTGGTCGTCGTGGTACTTGCTCTCGAGATGCTGTACAAAGGCATCCGAGGAGGCTTGTGATGACCACCGTCGAAAGCGAACGCCGTGAGCGCTGGAGCGACGAGGCAGTCGATCAACTTCTCGGCAATCTGCTGCGGTTTGGCGTGATCGTCGCGACGATCGTTGCCGCGATCGGCGGCGTGCTGTATCTCGCCCAGCATGGCACCGAGCCAACAGGCCATGGGGTGTTTCATGGGGAACCGGCGGAGCTGAGGCACGTCGGAAGTATTGTCCGAGGCGCATTCAGCCTGCATGCCGTCGCGATCCTGCAGCTCGGATTGGTCCTTCTGATCGCGACGCCGGTCGCGAGAGTCGCGATGTCGCTCGTCGCCTTCATTCTGCAACGCGATCGCGTCTACATCGTCGTGACTTCGATCGTGCTCGCGCTGCTGATTTATAGTTTGACAGGCGGCGTCGCTGGCTGAACAGCGAGACTCGACACAGCGCAACCGGGCAATTCGTTCGCCCGGGCGAAATGTCCGTTTCCAATTACTGCACTGAATCGTATTGATGTTGCCATGACTCGTTTCCGTTTCCAGGCGGCTTTCGTCGCATTCATGATGGTCGCCGGTCGAGCGGGCCTCGCGGCTGCGCAATCGCTGCGTGGCTCGCTGGAGAGCGTCGAGCGCATGTACGATCATGCCGTGAGCGACGGGTTGCCGTTCTATGAGAACAGCAACGACGTCCGCTGGGCGGCTGCGCGCGGCGAGCTTGTGCAGCTCCGTGATGACCGCGGATACGAGCTGCACCGAGTGGCGTTCCCGTTCGTACGGCCGGCGACGCTCACGTTCGTCGAGCGGCTGTCCACGGAATACGAGAGCACTTGCAAGGAAGCGCTTGTTGTTACGAGCGGTGTGCGGCCGGAGAGCCGGCAGCCGTCGAATAGCTCGCTGCGCTCCGTGCATCCGACGGGTATGGCCGTGGACCTTCGCAAGCCAACCGGCGGCTGCCTGACTTGGCTGCGGCGCGAGTTGCTTACGCTCGAAGGCGACGGCGTCATCGAGGCGACCGAGGAGCATCATCCGGCGCACTTCCACGTCGCGGTGTTCGGACCAGAGTATCTCCGGTTCGCTGGTGCCATGCCCGAGGAGCGGCCGACAGCGATGATCGTCGCGGTGGCACATACGCGGGCGTCAGTAGCGACACGCTACAGAGTTCGCGAAGGTGATTCACTCTGGAGCATCGCTCAGGAGCACTCGACGAGTGTCCGCGAGATCATCGCCGCGAACAGGCTCGCCCACACGAAGATTCGGCCGGGTCAGACGCTCGTTATCCCGGGGCATTAGTCCGGCTCTCATCCCCGTGCCAGGCGAGGAAGTGACGGTCACTCTCCTCTGATCGCGAGCGTCGGATCGAGACGCGTTGCGCGGCGAGCAGGGAGGTATGTCGCGAGTAACGCGACTCCGGCCAATATCAGTGGCGTGACGATGAACGTCAGCGGATCGGTCGGCACCGTCTCAAAGAGCAACGAGCGGATGAGGCGCGTCGAGACGAATGACGCAGCGACACCGAGTACCGCCCCGAACACAGCAAGGCGGAAGCCTTCGCCGAGAATGAGCCGCAGAATCCGTCGATCGCTCGCGCCTAACGCCATGCGCACGCCAATTTCGCGCGTGCGCTGCGCCACGCCGTACGCGACGACGCCGTACATCCCGATTGCCGCGAGCAGCAAGGCCGCCGCGGCGAATGCGCCCACGAGCGATGTAGCGAGGCGACGCTGTACTTCGGAGCTCGACAGCGTGCTCTCGATCGTCACAAACCCACCCTGTAAGTAGTTGCTCCCGACGGGAATGGTCGGATCGACATCGAGGATCGCCCGCCGGAGCAATGGAATCTCTCTCGCCGGATTCTGGACGTGTGCAACCAGCGTGATCCACGGCCAGACTTCGAGCGTCCACGGCACAAAGGCCTCGGGTGATGGCGGATCACCGATGGCGTTCTGCCTAACGTCGCTGATGACGCCGATGATGACACCGCTCACCGGTTGGCCATAGTCGGGACGTAGTTGCGACGAGCGTCGCAGCGTGATGCGTTGTCCAATCGGGTCGGCACTCGACCACATCTGTCTGGCAAGCGTCTCGTTGACCACAAAGCTTGCCTTGTCACGGATGTCGGCATCCGTGAACCAGTGGCCGCGCGTGATGCGCATGCCCATCGTGCGCAGGTAGCTCTGTGATGCTGTACGATAGAACACCTGCGGCTGACGCGTCACGTCATCGGTACGCCCATCCACCTGCAAAGGTGACATCACCCATCCACCGCCGATCGGAAGATGATTGACGAGCCCGACGTCTCGCACACCCGGTACGGCGGCCATGCTTTCGAGCAGGCGTCTATAGAGCACTGAGGCCGCCGCCGGATCGCCATACTTCCCGGCCGGCGGCGAGACGCCGATGGCGACGCGATCATGTGGATCGAAACCGAGATCGACGGACTGCAACTTGACGAAGCTTCGAATGAGCAGGCCGGAGCCGATCAGTAGAACGAGCGCAAGCGCAAACTGCACCGCGACGAGGACGGCGCGAAGACGAGTGTCGCGGTGCGTACCCACGGAGCCGTGAACCCCGCTGCGTAGGCGCGCGAGCGTGGTGGCGTGTGTCGCGCGCAACGCCGGAGCGATGCCCGCCAAGAGTGCGGCCAAGAGGGAAACCGCGACAGCAAAAAAAATCGCGCGCGGCTCGACGACGATCTCGTTTGCTCGCGGAAGCTCGGCTCGCGCAGTCACCCGCACCGTGCGCACGATGGCGGCAGCCAACGCGACACCGAGTGCACCACCAGCGACGGCAAGTGTCGAGCTCTCGACGAGAAGCTGGCGAATGAGGCGTGGCCTTCCCGCCCCCAGCGCGGCACGCACACCGAGCTCACGGTCACGCACGGATGCGCGAACCAGCAGCAAATTCGCGACATTCGCGCAGGCCAGCAGCAAGACGAGTACGACAGCACCCGCGAGCATCAGCAGCGTCGATTGCACGCCGCCGAGAACCTCTTCGCGAATCGGCAGCATGACGGCGGACGTCCAGTGCGCTTGCTCGTCGGGATATGCCTGCGCAAGCCGCTGCTCGACGGTACGCATGACCGTCGCGACGCGCGCCGAGTCGGCCGCAGAGCGAAGACGTGCGATCGTGCGGCTGTCGGTATGCACGCCGCGCTTGCTCAGCGACGGGTTCGTGTCCTCGATGAGCGCAATCGGCTGCCATAACGCGGAGGTCTGCGTGCTAGACCACGCGGGATATGCGAAGCCCCGTGGCATCACACCGACGATGGTCGTCGGCGCTCCACTGTACCGAACCGACTTGCCAACGATGGCCGGGTCGCCGCCGAAACGATGTTGCCATTCCTCGTAGGACATGACAGCGACGCTGTTCCCGCCGCGCTGTTCCTCTTCGGGCAGGAAAGTGCGCCCCAAGTATGGCGATACGCCTAACACGTGGAAGAAACCAGGCGAGACAAAACTCGAGAGGAGTCGCTCGGGACCTTTGTCACCGACGTAGATCGCCTCGGCCCCTTTGATGAATGCCATCTCCTCGAAGGCGTCGCTCCACGATCGACTCTCCTGTTGCCAATCTTTGAAAGTCGGATACGAGGGCAGCCGATAGCCGTGATTGTCACTCGCCTCCCAGACGTCCACGATGCGATCGGCGTCTCGGTAGGGCAGTCCGCGTACGAGCACCCCCTCGACGATGCTGAAGATTGCCGTGGTCGCACCGATGCCTAACGCGAGCGTGAGGGTAGCCGCGATCGTGAATCCGGGTGCGCGCCGAAAGGTGCGCGCGGCGTAGCGGATATCCTGAGCAACATCGTTCATGGCGCCCAGGCTGGTCTGGCGGCGCGTTTCCTCGCGGTGATACGTGATGTTGCCGAAGTGACGACGAGCCGAATCTCCGGCGTCGCGGGACGAGAGTCCGTTTGCCTGCTCCTGCTCGGCGTCGAGCGCAAGGTGAAAACGCATTTCGTCGTCGAGCTCGCGGTTGTACGCGTCGCGCTTGACCAGAACCGTCAAGCGATGGCGGAGGGCATCGATGAGTGACATGTCGTTATGCTCCGGCCATCACACGTTGGATGGCGTTCAGGACACGGTCGAAGCTCGATTTCTCGTGCCCGAGCTGTTTCCGTCCCGCGGCGGTAATGGTGTAGTAACGCGCGCGCCGTTTGGTGGGCGTCTCTCCCCACTTCGACGTGACCCAGCCTTTGTGTTGCAGTCGCTCGAGCGCCGGATAGAGCGAGCCTTGCTCGACTCTCAGGACGCTTTCGGACAACCGTCGAATGTGCTGAGCGATGGCATAGCCGTGCATCGGCTGCAATGTGAGCGTTTGCAGTACGAGCATGTCGAGCGTGCCGGGGAGGAGCTCAGAATTGGTTTGCGCGCGTGGCATGGCGTATATGTCGATAGACTACCGGTAACGTGTAGTCTATCGACATGTGACGCAATACCGGGGTAACCGGCCGCGTGTCAGCGAACTGTCAGAGTGCTCCGAATGACAGTCCGCGTTAGCCAGCGCGCTGCCCTTTACTCGGCGCGCGCCTGCCGCAACGTCTCGACCGCGTGCGCGCTCCCCGAATCGCCCGCAGCAGCGGCGGCGACTGACGCGACGAGCTTGTCGTCCCGATTGTAGAGATCGTTGCCGAAATACAGTTGACCGTTCTTCACGTATGTCGTGAAGTACACGATGTACACCGGAATCTTCGCCGGCAGCTTCACCGTGTGATTGTCCGGACCGTTGTGCATCTGGTCGTGCACGCGCTCCAGTGGCCAGCCAAGCACGAATGCGCCGAGCGAATCCGGGTGCTGTAGCCTGATACAGCCATGACTGAATGCCCGCACGTCCTTGTTAAAAAGCTCGCCCTGCGGCGTATCGTGTAAGTAGATATTGAAATCGTTCGGGAACATGAACTTGATCAACCCGAGCGAGTTCTTGTCTCCTGGCTTCTGACGAACGCGTTTCCTGTGTTCGATCGTGACGATCTCGTAGTTGTTGCGATCCAGGTATGTCGGATCAGCCGCGGCCTTGGGATAGATCTCCTTGGCGGCGATGCTGTCGGTGACGATCCAGTATGGGCGAAACACCACGAACTCCATCGAATCACTGAACACTGGCGTCGCCTTGCCTTGATAGTCCTGGCCCACAATCACCTTCATCTGCAGTGCAGGCTTCCCCTGATCGAAGGCCTGGAGCTCGAACGCCGGGACGTTCACGAGGATGTACCGGTCGCCGAGCGTGCGCGGTAACCAACGATATCGCTCGAGATTCGCCGCGATCTGGCCGAGTCGGAAGCTCACAGATTGGTTCAACGCGTCCACCGTTTCCGGGCCAAGCATGCTGTCTACGCCGATGTCGTGGCGCGCCTGGAACTCAGCAACCGCACCCGCGAGTCGTGTGCTGTATTTCATGCGGGCTGAGCGAGCGTACGTCGAATCCGCCGTTACAGTCGAATCAGCAGGGAGATAACCCTCGGCGCGAAGCCGCGCGGCAAGAGCGGTTAGGCGAGCACGAGAGTCTGTCTCGCGCGGTTTGAGTTGCGGTCCTTTTGGGACGGTCGGCCAGTCACCCTTCGCCGCCAGCTCGCGGTACTGCATGAGCAGAACGCGCAGTGAATCATAGGTCGGATCCTGCGGGCGAATGAGCTGAATCGAGCGGTCGAGCGGACCCTCGCGCAACGTCCGAGCGAGGGCGGTATCGATGTGCTCCTCACGCGGGTTGATGTACCAGCTCTGAGCAACACTGCGCGGCTCGATCTGTCCCGTTAGCAAATCCTCACCGAGCGACGCGAACGTACTCGTCATCAAGATGTCCGCCTCCGCGAGCTCATCGGCGGTCGGACTCTTGGTTGACCGTAAAGTAGACACAGCCTTCGCCAGGTCGCCGATGGGGTAGCTGTCGACACGAATTGCATCGCTGTCTGCGGAGGCGAGTGCACTGGCAAGCTCGCTGACGCGATCGGTCGAGAGCCCTTCCTTGTCCAACCAGAGCGGGGCGCCCGCGTAGTTAGCGTACAGTGCTCGCACGTGCCGCCAGGTATCCGATGGCACTCTTCGCGGCGTTGCGCCGGTGAGCCTCTGCTGAATCGCCGACTTCACCGCATCGACAGGCACCCCGTCGATTACATCCGGCTTCGGAGGAGTCCACTCGCTCACTTCACCAGCGGCCTCGGCACGATGGGTCACCTTACAGGCACCGAGCGCCACTGAAGCGAGCGCAAGCATCGTGTAACTTCTATGTCGCAGCATACTTTTCATTCGAGTGTGTGATGAATCGCATCCGCTCCATTCGGAAAGGCGAAATGCGGGCCAGTAGAGTTCGGCCTGCGGTGTTGGCGGCCGCGGCTTTGGCGGTCTGCACTCTCGGAATGGTCACTGTGCGACCCATGCTCAAGGAGGTGCACGTCGCGCTCATCCTCTTGCTTGTCGTTCTCGGAGCGAGCGCGGCAGGTGGCCGTATGCTTGGACTCGCTATGGCCGCGGCCTCTTTCGTCGTTTTCGACGTTCTCTTTCTGCCGCCTTACAATACCCTCGTTGTCGCGAATCCACTCGATTGGATTGTCCTTTTCGCGTTTCTCGTAACGAGTGTAGTTGCGGCGCAGCTACTCTACCGAGCGCAAGAGGAGGCTCGAGCAGCGCACGAGCGTGCCGCGGAGATCGACCGTCTCGCGACACTCGGGGCGGAGACCTTGAATGCCGCTCATGCGACGGAGGCACTCGCGGCAATCGCTGGCGTCATTCGATCAAGCATCGATCTCGACGGGTGTGAGATCTTGATGCGAGGAACGACGGGGTTCAGCGTTGCGGCGGCTTCGAGCCGCGAAGCTGCCGCGCCCTCCCAGGTGGCAGATCGGATGGCCGAGTGGGTAAATCAGAGTGGCGTTGCCGTCATCGATCGCGGCGACGGAACCACCCACCTGGCCGCAGCGCGTCCTTCGTCAACCGAGTTGTCCTTGCTGGAGGATGGGAGCGCCCTCGCTTTGCTCCTTCCCCTTCGCGTTCGAGACCGAACGGTCGGTGTGCTGCGCGTCGCGAACGCACACGGCATCCGACTCGATCCCGAGCGCTGGCGCTTTCTCGACGCCATTTCCTACTACGCCGCGTTAGGCGTCGAGCGAGTGCGACTCGCCGCCGAGGCGGAACACGCCGAGGCACTGCGGGAAGCGGATCGTCTGAAAGACGCACTGCTGGCCTCGGTGTCGCACGACTTGCGGACACCGCTGACGACGATCAAGGCAATGGCGCATGATCTCGGCGCGCTCGGGGACGAGCGGAGCGAGATCATCGAGCAAGAGGCCGACCGGCTCAACCGGTTCGTGGCGGATCTGCTCGATCTGTCGCGACTCAACGCGGGTGCATTGCCGATTCGGCTAGAGCTCAATGCTGTCGACGACCTGCTCGGAGCGCTCGTGCAACGCGTCGAGGCGTCGTTAGGCTCGAAGCGCCTCGCCGTCACGCTTCCGCCGGGCGACGCGCTGCTGTTCGGCCGGTTCGATTTCGTGCAGGCGTTGCGGGCATTGGCGAATCTCGTGGAGAACGCAAAGAAGTACGATCGCAGCGCCGCGCCAATCGAGGTCGCTGCAGAGCGGGTTGGCGGCGAGATTGCGATTCATGTGTCCGACCGCGGGCCAGGCGTTCCGGCGGCGGGGGTGCCGCGTCTGTTTGAACCGTTCCAGCGGCCCAATGGTGCGCAGCCAGACGCGGGAAGCGCGGGTCTTGGGCTTTCGATCGCTCGTCGCGTCGCGGAAGCACAGAAGGGTCGCTTGATCTACGCGTCGCGAGAAGGCGGCGGAAGCGTGTTCACGCTGTTCCTGCCGGCGATGAATGAAGGAAGCATGTCTGAGCGAGGTCCAGATTCCTCCCTTGATTCGGAATGACAGTTGGAATCGAGGTTACTCGTTGATCACTCGGCGGGGCCCCGAGTTGCGGAAGGCGAGCCGAGGAGCCGACGTGGACTCCTCCAGGTCGTCGTCGTATTCGAGGAGATCACGCAACCGATACGAATGGCCGAGCAGATATGGCACGCTCGTTACGACAACGTTCGCCTTGAAGAGGAACGCCGTTCGGATATAGAGCGCCGTCTTGTTGTGCAGGAAGTGCTCCCACCAGCGCCGCGGAACGACCTCGGGAACGACAACGGTGACCAGCTCGCCCGGCGTGACCATTCGCAAATTCTCAACATATTCGACGAGCGGACGGAGCACCGACCGATAGGGTGATGGCAGGACGACCAGCGGGACGCCGATGTCCCACTCCTCCCACGCTTTCTGGAGCTCGGCCGTCTCGCGCTTGTCCACCTCGACGTAGAGCGCAACAACCTCGTCCGATATCGTCGTCGCGTACACCAGCGCACCGGCAACCGCTTTCGTAATGCCATGCACCGGGACAATGACGGTGTGATGTAGCGGCGTGATCGGGCTCAGCCCGTCGAATTTGATCTCGCGCGAGAACTCGTCGTAGTGCCGGTGGATCTTGCGCAGGATGACAATGATCACCGGGATGATCAGTGCCACGATCCAACCGCCACTCGTGAACTTCGTGACGATCTGGATGAGCGATACGAGCGCGGTTGCTACGGCACCGATGCCGTTCAACGCCGCACGCCAGCGCCAGCCCGGTTCTCTTGTGCGCACCCAATGCACCACCATGCCGGCCTGCGACAGCGTGAAGCAAATGAATACGCCGATCGCGTACAGCGGGACCAGCGCGTTCGTATCGCCGTGGAACACGGCGACCAGTATCATCGCGATGACGGCGAGCGTAATTATGCCATTCGAGAACGCAAGGCGATCACCACGTGCGGAGAACTGGCGTGGCATGAAGCGATCGTTCGCGAGAATACCAGCGAGTCGTGGAAAATCCGCGAAGGCGGTGTTCGCCGCGAGCACCAGGACGGCGAAGGTTGCGTACTGGAAGAAGTAGTAAAGCGCGTTGGTGCCAAAGATGTGATGCCCGAGCTGCGACAACACCGTTTGCTCGGTCGTCGGCATCACGGCATAGTGCTGCGCGAGCGCGCTGGTGCCGAGGAAGAACGCCGCGAGGATCGTGACCATCCACACGAGTGTGATCGAGGCGTTTCGCGGTGCTGGCTTCTTGAACGCCGAGATCCCATTCGAGATGGCTTCGGTGCCGGTCATCGCGGCGCAACCCTCCGCGAAGCCCCGCAGCATCAAATAAAAGAATGCGAAACCCGCGGGCGTGTGAAGAAGCGGCCTCGCGGACGTTGGATCGACTTTGAGTGGCGCGCTGATGGGCGCGAGCTCGTGTCCCGAATAGCCGCGGTAAATGCCCGTGACGATGAGCGCGAGCATGACGAGAATGAACGCATAGGTCGGCAAACTGAAAGCAATGCCGGACTCGCGTACACCGCGCAGATTCACGATCGTCAGTATCACGATCGATATGACGCACAAAAGCACCGTGTGCTTGAAGAGCAGCGGATATGCCGACGTAATCGCGGCAACACCCGACGAGATCGAGACCGCGACGGTTAGGATGTAGTCAGTGAGCAGCGCCGCCGCGGCAATGAGACCCGTGCTGACGCCGAGATTATCCTTCGCGACCGTGTACGATCCGCCACCACCAGGATACGCGAAGATCGTCTGCCGGTATGAAAGCGCGACGAGGACCAGCAGCCCAACGATGACCGCCGAGATGGGGAGAACGTAGTTGATCGCGGCGAGACCGATCGCTCCACCAACGACAAAGAGGATCTGATCGGTTGCGTAAGCGACGGACGAGATCGCGTCCGAGGACAGGACGGCGAGCGCAGTCTTCTTACTGAGTCGTTCGTGCTCGAGTCGCTCACTCGGCAACGGCCGGCCGACGAGCAGGTTTTTAACGCGTTTGATTGCAGGCATTCCGACGGTGCAGCGGGTGCGCAGTGGGTACTCATGAACGACGCGCATCCACCGCACCGCGGACAGTACGGGTATCTGTTTTTCACGAATTTTTTATGAGGATACCAATTGTTTAAGCCTGCTCATGCCCTGGTACCCTCCGGAACGTGTGCGAATTGGGCCCGAAGCTCGGGGCGCTCACGCCAGACCCAATAGCCCATTGCCGCTACCGACAGCAGGTTGCCTGTCACCACGGCCCAAAGCCCAACGGCACCTACGACCCAGAGCGCCAGACTACCAACCACGCCGACGAACAGGACGTCGAGCACGATCACCGCAAGCAGGGCAATGAGCCAGAACGCAGGAAAGCGCTCGAGCTGTCGCGCGAGCCATTCAACACCAATCCCGACGGCAAAAAACGCGAGTAAGTGAACGAGCGTGTACGCCCCCACGATTCCGACCGTCAACTGCACGTCGGCGGGCGATTGGGCCCCGAGCAGAAGCGCCGAGCCTAACGCGGCGGGCGTGAAGAGAGGCCGGCCAGACAACGCATCGATGATGAGGAACCAGAACGCGATCGCGGCAGCGCCGATCGTGCCGGTGAGCAGGCCATTCGCAATCATCGGATGCTGCTTGAGTATCGCCGGCCCGAATGGCAATTGCTCGCGCGTCGCCTGATGCAGATAGAGCATCATCACGACGCCTCCGACGAGATTTGCCGCGAGCACATGCACCGGCGGGAGAAGCGTGAGCACCGGCACTCCGAGTAGAAGCAGCCCACCGTAATGCGTCGCGCTCAGTGCCCCCACTCCGAAGAGTGCGCCAGTGAGAAACCGTGGTGCTTCGCCGGTAACGCGCATCAACCATGCGCCGCCGATCCCGAGTAACGCGAACACCCCGAGGTGCAGTAGCGTGTAGATGGCAACAACGCGTGCCGTCGCGAGCGTCGGCTCATGTCCGAGCACCGCCGCCGCGAGTACCCTCGGTGTGTTGAATGGACTACCCGTTACCAGATCGAGCACAAAAAACCAGGCGGCGACGACCGCACCGGCAAACATGCCGCCAACTGCACTTTCGACAACCGTCGTGGAACGTCGCATGGAGCACGCTCCTTTCCCGAGAATGTCGTCAGGACCCGCCTGAGAACTGTGGTCCGCGAGTGCGGCTGTCAAGCATGGGGTCGAGACCGGAACCGCGTTAACGTTCACGCAGCCCGAAAGATCGATGACCTCTCCGTCCGCGACGCCACTCACCGTGCTCGTTATCGACGACGAGCCGCAGATTCGACGCATCGTGCGCTCGGCGTTACAAAGTCCGTCAACGCGCCTCATCGAGGCGAAGGATGGCTCGACCGGCCTGGATGCGGCGGCGGCGGAGAGACCGCAACTGATCGTTCTCGATCTCGGTCTTCCCGATATGTCCGGCGAGGCAGTGTGTCGAGCATTACGCGAGTGGACGCGCGCGCCCATTCTGGTGCTCTCGGCGCGACACTCGGACTCAGAGAAAGTCGCCCTCCTCGATGCGGGAGCAGACGACTATGTGACGAAGCCCTTCAGCACGACCGAGCTGCAGGCGCGCATGCGCGCGTTGCTGCGTCGCGCCGCGAGGAGTGAGACCGCGGACGCCGACACGCGCATCGAGTCCGGAGATCTGGCGATCGATCTCGTCGGACGCACGGTAACGGTGCGAGGCGACTATGTGCACCTCACTCGAACGGAATGGGAGGTCCTTCGCGCGCTGGCGACGCAGGCCGGCCGAACGCTGACGCATCAGCAGCTCTTCAGTCAGGTGTGGAGCGGCCGCACGTACGGAGACGCACAGCAGTATCTTCGCGTCCAGGTGGCGCACCTCCGACGGAAGATCGAGGACGACGTCGTTAGGCCACGCTACATCGTCACCGAGCCGGGCGTCGGCTACCGCTTCAACATCATCGAATCGCCGAAGAGCGCGCGTTAGCGTAAAGAAAGCTTTTGGTTGACCTGTTGTGCCCGGCCGTCTACCGTTCACCCTGCAGTTCATCGAGCGTGCAGCCACCCGGCACGACAAAGTCTCGGTAGGCGAGGCTCCCGCGACACACACACGCCACTGCCCGGCGGCATCGAAAGAGGCCATCCGTGGTAGAACAGGCATTCCCGATCAAGGGTTTGCCTAACGTGGCTGAGAGGCCTGACTCGAGGTCCCTCTGACGGATCGCGGTGCCAAAGCTTGAACGAGGGAGCCATGTTCTTACTCAGTACAGTCGCGCCGGTCGCGATCGACCGGCGGCGCGCAAGCCCGGGAGCCTCGTCGGATGCCCTCCGGCAAGTCGCCTTCGCGGACCCTAACGACGTGCTGCGCACGCTCGGCTCACAGACGCAAGGGCTGAGCGAGAACGAGGTCGAGCGCCGGCGTGAGGAGTTCGGCCGCAACGAGGTCGCTCACGAGAAGCCGCCCGCGTGGTACGCTCAGCTCGCGCACGCATTCGCGAATCCCTTCAATCTGCTGCTGACGACGCTCGCCATCGTTTCCGGCGTGACGGGAGACGAGGAAGCGGTTGTGGTCATCGGATTGATGGTGCTCGTGAGCACGGTGCTCCGGTTCATTCAGGAATTCCGATCTACTCAATCCGCGGAAGCGCTGCGGAAGCTGGTGCGGACGAGTGCGACGGTCGAACGAGCCGACGACGAATTCGCACCTGGGCTCACACCTGGGACGAAACGGCGCGAGATCCCGATGGACGAGTTGGTTCCTGGCGACATCGCGTATCTCTCCGCGGGCGATATGGTGCCTGCCGACGTGAGATTGCTGACAGCGAAGGACCTCTTCGTCAGCCAGGCGGCGCTCACTGGCGAGGCGCTTCCCATCGAGAAGTCAGATTGTTCCGATGGCGCCGCGCCGAACTGCGCGATCACGGAGATTCCGACGATCTGCTTCATGGGGACGAACGTGATCAGCGGGTCGGCAACCGCCGTGGTTGTTGCGACTGGGAGCCGGACGTCATTCGGCGCGATGGCAAAGGGACTCGTTGGCCAGCGCGCAACAACGGCGTTCGATGTCGGCGTGAACAAGGTGAGCTGGTTGTTCATCAAGTTCATCGCCGTCATGGTGCCGGTGGTGTTCGTGATCAATGGCGTCAGCAAGGGCAATTGGCTCGAGGCCTTTCTCTTTGGGCTCGCGATTGCCGTTGGGCTCACGCCGGAAATGCTGCCGATGATCGTGACGACGAACCTCGCCAAAGGCGCAGTCGCAATGTCGCGTCGCAAGACGATCGTCAAGCGACTGAACTCGATCCAGAACTTCGGCGCGATGGATGTGCTCTGCACCGACAAGACCGGCACGCTCACCCAGGACAAGATCGTGCTCGAGCGCCACGTGAACGTCGTGGGCGAAGAAGACGACTGGGTACTTGGCCTCACCTATATCAACAGCTTCCATCAAACCGGACTGAAGAATCTGCTCGACGTCGCCGTGCTCGAGCACGCCGAGCTGCAGAAGACGATCGGTATCGATCGAGCGTACGCGAAGGTGGACGAGATTCCGTTCGATTTCGCGCGCCGGCGCATGTCCGTCGTCGTCGATTACGAGCATCGTGAGCATCAACTCATCTGCAAGGGTGCCGTCGAGGAAATGCTGTCAGTTTGCCGCTGGGTACGCGACGAGGATCCAACCGTCGTCGAATGGAGCGCCGATCGTCGACGCAAGATCGTTCCGCTGGATCGCGAGCTCGTTGACGACGCGCGGGAACTCGTCGCCGAGATGAATGAGGATGGATTTCGCGTCGTCGCTGTGGCCTATCGCGACTTCGATCGGAATCACGGACCATACAGTGTGGCCGATGAGTGCGATCTCGTCCTCGCGGGTTTCATCGGCTTTCTCGATCCGCCCAAGGAGAGCGCGGCACCGGCCATTCGCGCGCTCGCGGAGTACGGCGTGCGCGTGAAGATCCTGACCGGCGACAACGATCTCGTCGCACGGAAGGTGTGTCGCGACGTAGGTCTCGACGTCGATCGCATTGTCATTGGCGGCGACATTCAAGGGGTCGATGATGCCGCGCTCGGCGAGATCGCTGATCGTGGGATCGTGTTCGCGCGACTGACGCCTGATGACAAAGTTCGAATCGTGCGCGCACTCAAGGGGCGCGGCCACACCGTCGGCTTCCTCGGTGATGGCATCAACGACGCCGGCGCACTCCGCGAAGCCGACGTTGGTGTATCCGTCGATTCGGCCGTGGACATCGCCAAAGAGTCGGCGGACATCATTCTACTCGAGAAGAGCCTGATGGTTCTCGAAGAGGGAGTCGTCGAGGGACGAAAGACCTTCGGCAACACGATCAAGTACATCAAGATGACGGCGAGCTCGAACTTCGGAAACGTGTTCAGCGTGCTCATTGCAAGCGCATTTCTGCCGTTCCTGCCGATGCTCCCCATTCAGCTCCTGACGTTGAATCTGTTATACGACTTCTCGCAGACGTCGATACCGTGGGACAACATGGATGCGGAGTATCTCGAGAAGCCGCGACAGTGGCGCGCCGACGACATTGGACGATTCATGGTGTTTGTTGGGCCGACGAGCTCCGTGTTCGATATCGGCACGTTCATCGTGATGTGGTATGTGTTCGGCGCGACCACACCGACCCATCAAGCGCTCTTTCAGTCAGGCTGGTTCATCGAATCGCTGCTTACACAAACGCTCATCGTCCACATGATCCGGACGGCGAAGGTGCCGTTCCTGCAAAGCCGCGCCGCGGCACCGGTACTGCTGCTCACCGGCCTGATCATGTTGATCGGAGTTCTGCTGCCCTTCTCGAGCATCGGCGAAAAGCTCGAGCTCACTCCGCTGCCCGGGAGCTACTTCCTCTGGCTCGTGGCGATTCTGTTCGGCTACTCGCTGCTCACGCAGCTCGTGAAGCACTGGTACATGCGGCGATTCCGTACGTGGCTCTGAGGACTGCGAATTCCGCGACTGACTCGATGTCACGCAAGTCCTATCGGGATCACGGCCGGAACACGTTCGGCCCGATGAGCTGCTCCCGCGCTCCGAGAATATCACCCGGCTCGGTGAGTGCCGTACGAGTGAAGTCGCTGTAGATAAGGCGCACTTCCCATCCTGACCGAGCGAGGCCCGTGCGCAGTGCCGAACCGAAGTCGATGCGGAGCGTCCGCTGAGAACCCTTTGGCGTCGCCGCGAAAATGCTCACGCCTGCGCTCGGCAGAATCGGCGTGCTCATGCCGAATGGTGCATCGCCCGCCCATAATCGCGCCGCGTTGAC
Source organism: Gemmatimonadaceae bacterium (assembly GCA_035280125.1). GTDB lineage: Bacteria > Gemmatimonadota > Gemmatimonadetes > Gemmatimonadales > Gemmatimonadaceae > AG2. Next base: position 16,015 of record DATEGN010000303.1, read on the forward strand.
AAATGCGCCGAACGCGACATCACCGCGGGGCGTTATTCCCGGAATGATGTGTCGCGCAAGTAGCCCCGCGGCGATGCGGCGGCCACCAAACAGCGCACCGTGGTAGCCGATTAACCGCTGGCTGTCCTCGTTCAGACCGAGTTGAAACGGAGTCTGCACTCGCCAACCGCCGGAGAACCCGATCCAGCCGCGGAGCAGGTTCAATTCGGTTGGCTTGAGATAGACCGCCAGCAATCCGGTGCTGACAATGCCATCCCAGCGCGGAATTCCGAGTTGACGCCGTCCCTCTGAAATGAGGTGCAGTTCGGCGTAGCTCTTTCCGGAACCGACGCCGGCGAGGACGTCGCCGAGGGTGTAGACATCACTCGCGCCACTGAGGCTGTGTGTCCCGCGTCCGAGCTGACCGAAGAGCTGAGCACCAGTCGGTACGTCTTCTGTACCCGCTAAAGAATTGAAGCCGGTGACGGTAATGAAATTGAGATTGCGCCAGGCGGCGATGCCGGCGAATCGTGCACGTGAGACTCTAGGATAGCTGCTGAGGAGTGTGGTATCGGGCACGAGCCCGTGATCGGTCACGGCCAGTCCGCCGACAACCTCGCGTCGAACGAGCGTCACGACACCGCCGATGAGGAATGGCGTCCTGAGATTGCCGAGCTTCACGATGCCGCCGATATCGGCGCCGATGCTGCGAAATTGCAGTGCGAGATCGTCGAGATCCTCGCCGCGACTCAACTCGACGAGCCCGGGGCTCGTGCGCGCGATACCGACTTCCCACGCGATACGCTGCAGGTTGGTGAGATAGCCGTGAAATGCGTCGATGAGCCATGACGACGCATGTTGTCCCCAATCCGCTTCGACGTCGAGCTGATATGGTTTCTTTAGAAATTGATAATCAGTCGCCCGGAAGCCCGCGGATCGGCCTTCGACCTGGCCATTTGCGCCGTGCACGGCAAGGAGCCGGGCCTGTCCGAACATGTTTTCATTGCCGATCTCGACGTATGACAGGCGGCCCGCGCCTGCGGACGCTGAGGCGACCACGGAGATTTCGTCGGTCGTCTCGACATCGATCGTCACCCCGCCCGAGTCGTCAGGAATCGCCCTGACCTTGACGTCCGTGAGATAGGGCTGCGCACGCAGAAGGCGCGCTGATTCTCGCACACGGAAGTCGGAGCACTTATCGCCGGTTTCGAGTACGAGAAAGCGGCGAATGATGACCGTGTCCGTCGTCGTGTGATGCAGGCCGACCTTCCGGGCAACACGTTGCCAGTAGGCGATCTCGCCCTTGAAAGGGGGCCGGTGTGCGTTGACGTGAATGACGTGGACTGTCTTGCCGTCGCAGCTGGGCGTCGACGTGCTGTCCTGCGCACGTGCGATGGTGGCCGTGATAGCCAGAAACGGGAGGATGCGGAACTGGCGAACTGTGGCAGCCCACGCGAAGGCCGAGGTCATTGGCCTCCGCTAATGCAAAAATCAACCCGACCAGCTCAACAGGGCCCAGCGCAACGAGCTACTGTTTGGGAGGTATTTGCGCGGCGCAGGGATTTACAGCTGGGAATGGTGACGTGGAATGGACCGCATAATCGAATGAATCTCTTCCTGAAGCGTGTCGGCGTTGCGCGCCCAGTGATCTCGGTAGGGTTCCTGCTGCTCATTGGAGTCGTTGGCTGCGGATCGTTCGCTCGCGTGCCCCAACAGACCTACCTTGGCGGTTCGTACAACTGGGCTTTCCGCGACAACTACGCGCATTCGGATCGCCTGTTCAATGCCTTCGACTACGGTCACGCGATCTTGTACGAGCGCCTGTTGAGAGCCAAGGATCGGCCGGATGTCGCGGCGCGCGACATCGATGGACGAGAGTTCACTTTCATAACTACGCAACTCCTCGTGCACCCTCCTGCGCTGCCGCTGGAGGAGCACGCGATCGGTCCAACCTACACGACGCTGGTGCCGGAGCTTGCCGCGACGTTCGACTGGACACACGTGTTGCACCGGCAGATTTACGACGTTCTCGCGGACGAGAAGCTCGACCGCGTTGAGCGCGATGGCCATATCCATGACCTCGTGCGGTATTACGAGAGCCGGCCCGACATCGCGTTGAGTACGCGACCGAAGAGCATGACGCTCATGGAAGGTGCGCCGTACTCACTCGTGTTTCGTCGACAGGATCCGAAGTTCAACGGACTGCTCTGGTCGTATCACTGGTATCAGATGGTTCTGTACGATGCGCTGCTCGCGACGAATGACCCAGCCGGTCGACGGCGTAACGTAGACGCGGCGACGACGCATTTCTGGTCGCTCCTTGCCGATGCACCTGAGCATATGCCCACGACCATGCCGCTCGCGGCCGCCGTGGCTCCGAGATTCTCGGACAGATATCCAGACGCGGCGATCATCTTCGACAATCTCCACTCGCTTCACGACGTCGTCGCCGACATTCTTGCCTCACCCAAGGTTGCCGACCGCGACAAACGACGAGTGATCCTTCAAGCCATTTCCGCATTCAGAGATTCGACGACGGAAGTCGTATCGCGGGATGAGTGGCGATCGATGGCACTCGAGATGGGAGTCGACAAGATGGGTGGAGCAGCGCCAACACCCGCCAGTGGCGCGCGGAACTAAACTCTCACTCGCTCGTCACCGGCATCGACGCGCCGAGGCGCATGCCGTGCGCAGCGGGGGCAATGGTGACACCGACGAGATGCCGATCGAGCCAGTTTGCCGGATGGCGCTGCTGCCACAACACAACCGCCTTGCCGCTCAGCACTCCGATCGCAGCGCCAATCGGCAGATCGCTAGCCCAATGCACGTTCTCGTATAAACGCGACAATGCCACGAGTGCCGCTGAGGAATAAGCGATCGATGCGACGATCCGTGCCTTTGAGGAATCCCAGCTCGAGACTTCATCCGTAAGCACCGCAGCCGCCGCGAAGCTCGCCGCGGTGTGACCCGACGGAAATGACACGAATGGCCCGTTGTTGTCGTGGAACCCGCGCCCGAAGGAGAAATGTCCTGGCTTTACCGACGTTGCATTCGGCAGGGCACGACCGGAAAGTCCTTTGACCAGGCCATTGAGTGCTGCTGCGATCACGACACCTTCGGTCAGATGAACACCGAGCGCTGAGACTCGTGTCGAGCTTGTACTCTGTCCGAGGACATAAAGGGCTCCGCCAGCTATGAACGGTCCGGGACCACCGGAGAACGCGAGCGCGTTGGCCGCGCGGTGCAGTCCGCGGTGATCCTGTAAATCTTCAGCTTGCATACTGCGCTGAATCGAATGATCGAATGGCGCCAGCAGACCGGTCGCCAGCACCGCGCCGCCGCTGAGGATCAGTTCTCGTCGCGACAGATATTGAGCTGAATCGTTCACGGTGCCGCGACTACTATCGCTCTGGATCGCCCAAGAGGTCGTGTCTTGCGCCCCGGCACAACATGGCATCACACACAGAAATGCGACGATGATCACCAGAACAAAAGAAGATTTTCCGTTGTGGGGTGGCGCGCATTTCATTCGTCGACCTCCGGCGTAGTCGTGAGCTTCAGCATGACTCTTCGACGCTGACGACTGTTACAGCGAAGCACGCTCGTAGTCGCCATCGCCACGACAAAGAATTCGCAAAGAGTCCGCGCGCCGGGCTTTAAGCGCCCATTGCTCTTCGGCCGGCAATGATTCTTCGTGTCGCGCCGCACACCGCTAACCAGGCGACGCCTGCCGCCATACCGCCAAGGACGTCGCTTGGATAATGCACGCCGAGGTAGAGCCGGCTGTAGGCAACGAGAAGAATGAGCGCCACGGCGCTCGCGAAGGCCGCGATGGCCACCGACCGCTTCGTTTGTTCACGCGACGCGATGAGGTACGCCAGCATCAGGTAGCAGATTGACGCACCCATCGCGTGGCCACTCGGAAAGCTGTACGAATGCCTGAAGAGCAGATACAAGTTCCCGAACGTTGGCCGTGTGCGATGCACCGATGTCTTGAGCACATACTCAACGACCTTGCCGCCGAGATTCGCCGCGAGCCAGGTCCAGAGGAGGAGCGTCTCCTTCCGTCGCCAGAGAACGATCGCGACGATGACGATGAGGACGTCAACCACCGGCGAGCCGAGCTGCGTGATGACGTCGAAGATTCGGAGACCGGTGGGCGTGGCATGCAGGTGAAACCACTCGGCAGCGCGACTGTCGAGCCGGACGAGGAATGCATTGTCGAGCACCGCGTCGAGCAACCCGCTCAATACCCAGATGGCGAGGGCGGATATGATGAGGCTCGTCGTTAGGCCGAGCCCGAGGTGCGACCTGGGATCGAAGCGCGCGATGATGAACCGCTTCCCGCGCGAGAGCCAGCCGGGCGCGCTCTGCGGAGACTCCTGGTTCACGGTCCGCTTACAACCTAGGGCTTTTTCTGCTGCGCCTCGGCCTTTTTCTCCTTCGCTTCGGCTTTCGCGTCTTCATGTTCGTGCGCGACGATATCGCCGGTTTTGGCGTCGACGTTCACCTCTTCGACACCAGCCTTGCCCGCGAGCTTGATGTCGTACGAATAGATAAGCTGCCCGTTTTCTCGCTCGAGCTCATGCGATTTCACCTTGCCGCCGGGAACCGCGGCGAGTGCCGTCTTGCGTGCATTGGCTTCGGGAATCTTCGCCTCTTTGCGTAGCTCCGCCTGGCTCGTCGCTTCTCTTTTCGCCTGTGCCGAGGCTCTCGCGGTGATTCCCATCGTCAACACGACCGCGAATAGCGTTGCGTATCTCACAATCCTCACGACTGCGCTCCTTCAGAAGTCGATTGGGTTCGTTTCCTGTTTCTGAACGTAGGCGGTATACCTGACGCTACGATGACAACTCGCTACGGCAGCGTTCCCGACCAGGCCAGCGCCCAGCTCCCGTCGCTCATTGGCATGGCTGATACGTGCAGCATGACTTTGTCGAGGCGCGTCGGGTGCGCGTGCGAGTACTGCACGATCTTCTGGCCACTGAACGTGCCGATGGCCGCGCCGAGCACGACATCGGACGCCCAGTGCTTGTTGTGATACATGCGCGAGAGGCCGACCATCGTCGCGCCGCCGTACATGAGCGGACCGATGACCCACGTGGATTTCGGCCACCATGTGCCCGTCTCGGCGGTCACCGCCGCCGCCGCGGCGAACGCCGATGTCGCGTGCCCGGACGGGAAGGATTGCCGATCGCCGTTGCCGAATCCTCTCGCAAACTTGAAATCGTTGGGCAGCGTGTCTCCGGCGGCAAAGGGCCGCGCACGGCCCGCAAGGCCCTTGATCAGATACGTGGCGACGTCGGCAACGAACACAGCTTCCGTCCCGTGCCAACCCAAGTCAGCGACGCGCTCGAAGTGACCGATCCGGCCGACCGCGTAGAGCGTACCCCCAATGACGTACGCGCCAGGACTCGCAATCCACTCGACGCCAGTCGAGGCATTCTTGAAGAATTGGTTCGCCTGCGCGCCTGGGTTCGTGAGGTGCCTCGCGAGTCGTTGGTCGAACGGAAACATGGCGAACGTTCCGACGACGAAGGCACCGCCGATCATATAGTCCTTCTTCGTGAACAGCGCTGCCGGCGTTTTCGCGCTGTCGGCCTTCGCTTTCGGCGGCAGCGCTGGCTGTGATCGGGCCGTCGATGCAGGCGCGGTCATTCCCGACGCTACAGTCGTTAGAATAGTTATAAACTTGCGCAAGGCGCTCGATTGAATCATGAGCTCACTGGATAGAGTAGACGATGGTAACGACCGTCGTGATTTCACAAAACGCGAAACCAATCGCCAACGGTAGCTGCACGACCGTACGCGTGCCATTGCCGTGCGAAGCGAACGCATGTTGGATGCCTGAACAGCGGGCATGGACGTCGACAACGGCTCCAGCAGGCACTCGTGTGGATCAATTTCCCTTTATCCCCTGTGCCAAAGGCTGACGACCTCGGCCATCCACGATCGGCCTTGGGCGCGTCATGTCGGGACATCGTTGAGTGTATACTCACGACCACGGATGGCGACGAGCAGCGTCGGCACGAGATAGAGCGTGATCGGTGTCGACAGCGCCAAACCGCCAATGACGGCGAGGGCCAGTGGCTTCTGGAGCTCGCTACCCGCGCCCAGTCCAAGCGCCAACGGCAGCAGTCCAAAGAGCGTGCACAGCGTCGTCATGAGAATCGGGCGCAGGCGAATCCGCGCTGCCTCTCGAATCGCCGGCTCGAGTGGCAGGCCGTCGGCTTTCATGCGATGGCGCGTAAAGTCGAGCAGGATGATTCCATTCTTCACGATGAGACCAACGAGCAGAATCAGCCCCATGAAGCTCGATACGTTGAGCGGTGTTCCGGTGATGAGAAGCAGAATCATCGCGCCGACGAACGACAGCGGCGCAGCGAGCAGGATCACGAGCGGCTCGATGAACGACTGAAACTGGATCACCATCACCGAGATGACGCTCGCGGCGGCGAGCGCGAGGACGAGTAGCAGAGCGCGAAAGGCCTCCTGCTGACTGGCATACTGGCCGCCGATCTCGACGCGGATGCCGGCCGGCGCCGGATTCTTCGCGAGGATCGCGCGCACGTCGGTCATCACTGCGCCTAACGATCTGTCGGCGAGGTCCGAATGCATCTCGATCATTTGCTGCTGATTCTGACGCAGCAGCTCGCCGCGCGTGTCCTGCGCTTGGAAACTCGCGAGCGACGACAACGGCACCGCGGCCTTCGTCTGTGGCGACACGATCGGGATCGCGCCGAGCTGCTGCGGACTGAAGCGCACCGAATCCGGCGCGCGAACCCGAACTGCGACCGAGCGGTCCTCGAGACGCAGTTCGCCGGCAGGTACTCCGATTAGCGCCCCGCTCACCGCATTTTGGACCTGATCCGGCGTGAGGCCGATCCTGTTCGCCTCTGGCTCGTTCACCGACATCGCCATCTCGGCGCTCGGCTCCGCCACTCCGTTGTAGAGGTCTTCGATGCCGTCCACCTTTTCAATCTGCGGCGCGAGCTTCTGCGCGTACGCCTCGAGAGCGTTCAGGTCCGGCCCGAAGAGCCGGATCTCCACGGGACGTGCCGCGCCCGCGAGATCGTTGATGACGTCGGAGAGGATTTGAACGAATTCGATGTGGAGACGCGGCACTGCAGCGCTGATTTTGTCGCGCACTTCGTCGATGACCTCGAAGATCGACCGCGATCGCTGACTGGGCGGTTCGAGACGAGCCACGACGTCGCCGGTGTTCTGCTGCGTCGCGAACAGACCCAACTCGGCGCCCGTGCGCCGCGACGTGCCCGTGATCTCGGGCGTTCGCGCGAGAATGCCTTCGGCGATGTGCAGCTGGCGGTCCGTCTCGGAAAGCGCCGTGCCTCCGGGCGTGAAATAGTCCATGACGAACGCGCCTTCATCCATCTCGGGAAGAAACCCCGTTCCCACAAAGTGGTGCGCCACGATGCCGGCGGTGACGAGCCCGACGGCGATCAGGATCATCCAGCGTGCGTGATGAAGGAGCGAGTTGAGAGAACGCTCATAGCGGTCCGAAATCGCGTCCACGCCCTGGCCAATCCGCGACAAGATGCCTGCGTTCTGCTCGACCCCGTCCCGAGTCGTCGTCTCTTCGGTCTCGCTCGCCGTGAGGAACTGCGCGCTCAACAGCGGGATGATCGTGAGCGCGAGAAGCAGTGAAACGAGGACGGCAATCGTCAGTGTGATCGACAGCGCGTGAAAGAACTGGCCCTCGACCCCCGTGAGCAGGCCTAACGGGAGGAAGACGACGACCGTTGTGATCGTCGACGTCGTCACCGGCCAGATGAGCTCCTGCACCGCGTCGCGAATCGCCGCATGGCGATCGGGGTTGAGATGCGTGTGCCGGACGATGTTCTCCGTGATGACGACCGCGTCGTCGATGACGAGACCGATCGCGATCGCCATCGCGCCGAGCGTCATCAGGTTGAAGGTCTGACCGAGACGCGCCATCACGAAGACGGTGATCGCCATCGTGAGAGGAATCGACGAGGCGCTGATCGCCGTAATCCGGTAGTGACGAAGGAACAGCAGCAGGATGATTACGGCGAGCACGGCGCCGATGATCATCGCGTCGCGGACCGACTTCACCGCATCACGAACGAGCGCTGCCTGATCGTACACGGCCTTGAGATGAACGCCCGGCGGCAATTTGCCCTTCAGCCCTGCAGCGATGGCCGCGATGCTGTCGGCGATGGAGACCGTGTTGCCACCAATCTGTCGCGTGATGTTCAGGAGCGCCGCCGGGCGGCCGTCTCCCGAGATGATGCGGACATGATCCTCCGTCCCCGACGACACCGTGGCCAGATCGCGAACGCGAAGCCCGCGGCTGACCACGATATTGGCGATGTCGTCGGTCGAATGTGCCTCCTGCGCGCTCACGATCAGATACTGCTTGTAATTCGCCGGCATGCGACCGACGGCGGTCACGCTCGTCGACTGTTTGATCGCGTTCGCCAGATCGTCGTAGCTCATGCCCTGGGAAGCGAGATGCGCCGGGTCGGCAACGACTTCGATTTCGCGAACGTCGCTCCCCTGCACATCGACGCGTCCGACGCCGGGCACACGTGAGATCAGCGGTTTGATCTGATAGCGAGCGATGTCATACAGCGTCGCCGGGTCGCCGCCCTCGAGGTTGTATGAGAGAATCGGAAACAGCGACGGTGTCAGCCGCTCGACTTCGATATCCAGTTCTGGTGGGAGATCGGCCCGCACTTGATTCACGCGCGCCTGTACCTGTTGCAGCGCGTAAATCATGTCCGTTGTTGGCGAGAAGGTCACATTGATTTCGCTTCCGCCACGGATCGACCGCGACTGCACACGCGTCACGCCAGGAACGATGCTCACCGCCTCCTCGATCGGCCGGGTGATCGTAAAGAGCACCTGGCGCGCGCCGAGGGACGTGCCTTGAGTGACGACCGTGATCCGCGAGAACACGAGCTCGGGATAAATCGCCGATGGCAGCTGCAGCGCTGCCCAGATGCCGCCCGCGGTGAGCAGCACCACCGCGAGGTACACGAAGCGACGTTGTTCGTTGAGAATGCCGAATAACCCGCGCCGCTCGCGCTGCGACTCGGTTTCTTCGAGGGGCTCGGCCAACGCGCTCACGGCTTCTTCTCCGAATCCTGCGCCGCCGGTGCGGCAGATTGCTTGGCTGGAATCACCCTCGCGCTGTCGGAAACACCGTACGCGCCGTAGGTGACAACCCGCTCGTCACCGCTCAGACCCTGAGTGATCTCGGCAACTTTATCGCTTCGCCCGCCGACGCTCACTTTGCGTTCGTG
>DATEGN010000304.1:0-10666 GCA_035280125.1 Gemmatimonadaceae bacterium
CTCTTTCTGCCAGTCAGGAAGCAGTTCACGGAGCCGCGAGCAAGCACGATCAACTTGCCGTTCCAGCGTAACGACGCTCGCTCCCGTGAGCGCTGCGATCTGTGGATACGGCAGTTCCTCGACATACTGAAGAATGAAAGCTTCGCGATTGATCGGATCGATCTGAGCGAGCGCCCGCTGGACGTCGGCACCATACTCGGAACCCTCGACCGCCGCGCGCCAATCGGCGATCGCGTCCACCTCTCCCGTGTTGCGCCGATTCACGGTATGACGCAGGGCGCGGGCACGGCATTCAGTAATGACGATGCGGAACAGCCAGCTCTCGAACTGCTCCGGAGCCTTACACCGGCCGATCGACTGAAATGCCCGAATAAACGCCACTTGAAGTGCTTCGTCGGCAGAATCGTAGTCGCCGAGCATACGGATGGCGAAGCGCGTCTTGGCGTCGCGATAGCGGCTGAGAAGAGTCGCGAAGGCAGCCGCCTGCCCCTTCGCAGCGGCGGCGATCAGCTCACGGTCAGAGGGGCTCGACATGCATACAAGACGGTCGAGACCGGGGGAAAGGTCACGCACTTACGAGAGAAAGGATACTGGACGGGCTCTAAAAGGGCGGCTCTGAGACGGCGGTTCTAATACGGCGGTTCTAATAGAGCGGCTCTAGAACGGCGGCTTTAGGCACGGCTCATTCAAGCTTGCGGCGTTCCAGCTCCTCCATTAGGGAGGCGAGCATGCGGGAAATCGCTACTGAGCGATTCCATGGCGGGTAGAAGGTCTTCTGGTCGATTAAGTGATTGTTAATGCATTCACGAAGCTGCTCTTGGCTCTCCTCGAGAGAGCCGTTTGCGTTTCGTGAGTAGTGAATCTTCTCCGCAGTAGTGCCGCGGCCAAACCCTTCAGCGATGCTCGCACCTATTGCGCGCGATGGCTCCACGAGATCGGCTCGAAGCTTCGATGGCGCATGGCGTGGGAGCTTTCGCGCGATCTCCGACATCGGCAACGCGTATTCGCGCGCTGCCTGTCACACCTTGAGGCCGTCATTGTCTTTCATGCCAAATGTTAAAGGACTGGCCGGGCAATGCCGGTGCTGTTTGCTTGCAGGCTGTATCGGTTTATTCAGTCCCTCCCTGGCCTCGGCAACGTTTCATTGATGAAACTCTTAGCGCCGTCGTTTTGGAGTCGTGGTTTTGCAGCGGCCGTTTTAGAATCGTGGTTTTAGAGCCGCTGTTTTAGACCCGGGGTTTTGAAGCCGCCACTTTAGAGCCGCCTTTTGTAGTCGCGATCTCTAGCTCTTTGCTCCTCAATGCCTACTAGTCCTTTGACCGCGCGCTTCCACGAGCTCCATCGCTCGGGTTGCTTTGTATCGCCCAATCCCTGGAATGTCGGGAGCGCGATCCTGCTCGCCCAACTCGGCTTCAAGGCGCTCGCGACCACGAGCTCCGGGTTCGCATGGTCGATCGGGCGACGCGACAATCACATCACGCTCGACGAATCACTCGCCCACCTTCGATCGATGAGCGCGAGCGTCGACATTCCGGTGAGCGCAGACTTCGAGGGCGGCTTCGCGACAGAACCCGCTGATGTCGCGGCGAACGTGACGCGCGCGGCGGCCACGGGCATCGCTGGCTTATCGATCGAGGACTCGACAGCCGACGTCGCGAAGCCACTATTCGAGCTCGATCTCGCAGTCGAACGCATTCGGGCGGCGCGACGCGCGCTCGACGACGGCGGAAGCGGCGTGTTGCTCGTTGGTCGGTCCGAGGGGTTCATCGCCGGGCGGCCAGACCTGCGCGAAACAATTCGACGCCTAACGGCTTACGCGGAAGCGGGCGCCGATTGTCTCTTCGCGCCCGGGCTGCGCTCGATCAGCGACATCACGGAGATCGTCCGGTCCGTGGCGCCAAAACCGGTGAGCGTACTCGTGAGCAGTGACTTCACCACTGTCGCCGCCATTGCGGACGTCGGCGTGCGCCGAATCAGCGTCGGCGGCGCACTCGCGCGCGCGGCCTGGAATGGCTTTTTCCGCGCGGCGCGGGAGATCGCAGAACACGGTACGTTCGTCGAGCTCTCGAAGGCGGCGCCGTCCGCGGAGTTGGAACGCGCGTTCGACCGGGCCTAACGCATCGAAGAAACGACGCGCTGCCCGGCGATGGCACTCGCGTCGGGCATGTACACTTGGAGGCCGAGGCTCGGCAGCGTACGCGAGTGTCCGGCAATGAGCTGTTTCTGATAGTGATCGTTGTCGAAATCAAACGGCGTTTGCTCGTTCAGATCGACGACGAACAACTCGGCGTCCGTCATATACAGCTTCCCGAAATGCAGCGTGCCACCGCGATACAGCATGTAGTTACGAAACGTCGAATCCGGGAGCGCGAGATCACCGTGACGAGCTGCGCCTGACGCGGGTGCGAACAGTTGCTCGAGTCCGTCCGGACCGACACTCACGGTGGCGATTCGCCCCTTGATCCGAGGCGGCGGCAGCACCTCGAGCGGGCTGAGAAAGAGATCATTACCCTGCACGGAGATACCCTTCGCCTTCGACAAGTCGAGCATCTTCTGAAGGTTGATGCCCAGCGCGCGCATCAACGCGGCTCCGTCCACGCCGAAGATTCTGATCTTCGTTGGATGAAGCCGCATCTTCTGGTCGGGCGTCATCGACACGCTGCTCGTTATGTCGAACGGAATGTTCACGCCTTTGTGCAATGTGCCGGTGAGGCCAAGCGACGTCCCCCGCAGGCTCACCTTCAGATTCTTCAGCGGCGCGCCTGGATAGGCAAACACGTACTTGTTCATCAAGTTCGTGAGATCGGCGGACGCAAGAGCCACATAGCCGGTGTCGATACTCAGGATGTAGCTGAACTTGTCATCGAAATCCACGACGCCGCGCTTGATGCTGCTCATCTCGCCATCGAGCGACCGAATGCGCAGAATCACGCCTTCCGCTTGATGGAAATCCACGTTGCGCATCATCACGCGGGTCGGTCCTGGCGTACCGACAATGATCGGCACCGAGTCCCGTGGCACTGGCGCGGCTGCACTTCGCGCAGGTCCAGCCGAATTGTTGTGCGCAAGCCCCGCTCCGACGACGGGTGCGGCGATTGTCAATGCGGCAAAAGCGAGGATTCGACGTTTCATCATCGGCGCAGCGAGATAATGGTTATGAAGCGTTTCTCGTGCCCGTGAGTTCCACGCAACGCCCGAGGCCGTGCTCACCAGGAAACGGACTCGAGCTTTAGTTTCCAGCGGGCCACGCCAGCCAGAGGAGAACGAGTGCAAGTCTTCGTGACGGGAGCTACTGGAGTCATTGGTCGTCGGGTCGTACCGGCACTTCGCGCGCGTGGACACGAGGTCACTGCTGCCATCCGCTCCGCAATCGGACCTCGGACGCATGTGCCCGATGGCGTGCGCACAGTCGCGCTCGATCTCTTCGACGCCAAAGCAGTTAGGCAGGCAATCGCCGGCCAGGATGTCGTGATCAATCTGGCGACACACGTGCCGCCGACGAGTCTTGCTTTCCTTCCGGGAGCGTGGCGCCAGATGTCGCGCATTCGGCGAGACGCCTCCCGGATCCTAACGAACGCGGCAGCCACGACCGGCGTTCAGCGGTTCATTCAGGAGTCGTTTGCAGCGATCTACCCGGACAATGGAGATCGGTGGGTCACGGAAGCAGTCGTGCCTCAACCGGCCCACTACTGTCGCTCGGCGCTCGATGCGGAGGCGGCGGCAATGCACTTCGCGAAAGAAGGGCGAGCTGGTGTCGCTCTCCGCTTCTCCTACTTGTACGGACCAAATGACGGTTTCACGCGGCAGTTGGCCAGCTTCGTTCGCAACGGCTGGCTGCCGTTGCTTGGGCGGCGAGAGGCATATTTCCCAATGGTGATTCACGACGACGCGGCAGCCGCCGTCGTCGCGGCGATCGAGATTCCGAGTGGCATTTACAACGTCGTCGATGATCAGCCGATGACGCACGCGGCCATTGGTTTGGCGCTCGCCAACATCTTGTCCGTGCGTCCGCCGCGTTTTCCGCCGCCGTGGGCGGTGACGCTGACTGGATCGTTAGGTGAGACGCTCGCGCGTTCGCTGCGGATCTCGAACGCCAAGCTCAAAGGCGCGAGCAGCTGGCGCCCGAGCGCGCCAAACGCCGCCGACGGATTGCGGCGGGCGCTGCTCGAGACCTCGAGACGTTAGCGATTGCAGTCCGGGGCCAGGTATCTCCACGCCGGTCCGTCCCTGGCCCCTTCTTGTCACTCGCTACGCAACGCGGCAATTGGATCGAGCTTTACCGCGCGGTGCGCGGGGAGATACGTCGCGACGACAACAACGCTTGCCAGAACAATCGGCGCGATGACGAATGTCACGGGATCGCTCGGCGAAAGCCCATACAGCAATCCGCCGAGCAGCTTTGCCACGGCGATGCCGAGGACGAGACCGATCGCGAGGCCCCACGCACCGAGCCGCGCGCCGCCACTCATGATGAACCGGAGAACACCCGACGGTGTCGAGCCAAGCGCGAGGCGGACGCCGATCTCGCGGGTCCGTTCCGTGACGCTGCCGGCGACAACCGCGTACAGTCCGACCGCGGCGATGAGCAGCGCGAGCGCCGCGAAGAAGCCTGCGATGCTCGCGGCCATGCGCGACGTCGCAAATCCGCTCTCGACGCTCTCGTGCATTGTCATCACACCGAACAACGGCAGTGATGGATCGGCACTGGCGACAATGGTGCGAATGCGTGGGAGCGTCAACATCGGCTCGGCGCGCGTGTGGACGAGGAGCGTTTCCCAGTTGGTATAGTTCTGACGAATCGGGAGGTATGCGCGATCGGGACTCCGGTCGCCCAACGCCAGGAATGACGCGTCGCTCACGACGCCGATCACCAGGAGCTCCCGACCGGAGGCGGTTCCCTGCCGAGCGCGCTGCCCGATCGGATCCCGCCCCGGCCACAAATGCGTCGCGAGCGATCGGCTGACGATCACCACATTCGGGGCGCCGGCGCTGTCACCGACGGCGAGCGGACGACCCGCTTCGAGACGCAAGCCTAACGCTTTGATGAAGTCGTCGCTGACGATGCTGCCCGTCGTCGATACGGTGCCGTCCTGGGCATTGGTGCGCGCGCCCGGCACATAGAGCCTGACGCCGCGGCCGTACGTGTCGAATGGGACCGGGAACGCCCATGCCGCGGCAATCACGCCAGGAAGCGCCTGCGTTCGCGTCAGAACATCGTTGTAGAAACGACTTCCACGCGTGGAGTCATAGCGTTGCAGCCCGACATTCACGGACAGCAACAACCGGTCGGATGCATCGAAGCCGAGATCCATCGCGCGCGCCACAAACAGACTTCGCACGAAGAGCGTGCCGCCGACGAGCAAGACAACCGACATCGCGAGCTGCGTGACGACGAGCGCTCCACGCATCCGGCCTCGCGGCCGCGCGTTGCGCCCGCGTGCGCCGATCACGCTCGCCGGCGTTGGCGCAATGCGGCGTCGCGTCACGCGTAATGCGGGTGTCAAGCCAAAGAGCAGAACCGCCAGGATGGCCACGGCTGCGGTGAAGAGGGCGACGTGATAATCGGCTGTGGAACCAAAACCCACCCGAAACTGCAGGTGTGGGACAAGGTATTGCTCGAGCCAAGGCGAGAGCCGAACGCTCAGGATCGCGAGCATCATCCCGGGAATCGCCAGGACCAAGGCCTCCGTCAGGAGCTGACGCGCGAGACGCGTACGCGAGCAGCCTAACGCGAGGCGAACCGCGATCTCGTGTGTCCGAGCGGACGCCCGCGCGAGTTGCATATTGGCAAGGTTCGCGCAGATGATGAGCAACGTCATGATCGACGCGAACAGCCCCATGATCGACGCAAGGACGAGGACGCGCGGTTTCACAAAGCCCGGATGATCGAAGCCGCCCGCACCGGGCAGCAACGTCACACCGAAGCTCGCGTTGGTCGCCGGATACGTCCTCGCGAGTTGTGTCGCGAACAGCGTGGCCGCCCCGGCGGTGCGTTGCATCGTCCAATCCTTACGCATTCGACCAACGACGTACATCCATCCCGGTCCGCGCCCCTCGAGCAGGCGCGTCGAGCCTGGCATGATAACGTTATGCATGCCGATGGGAACGAACATCTCGGGCCAGAAGCCAAATGTGCGAAGGCCTTTGAAGCCCGGCGGCGCAACGCCGGTGACCGTGAACTCGGAGCCGTTGACTCGCACCACTCGACCGACGACGGACGAGTCACCGTGGAATCGCTGTTGCCACGAGTCATAGCTCAGCACGACGTACGGATTCCCGCCTTGAGGGGCATCTGCCGCCGTAAAAAGGCGGCCGATTACGGGATGCATGCCGAGGACGGAGAAAAAATTCTCCGTCACCATGTCTCCCCAAATCATGTCGGCGGCCGACGCGTTTGTTCCCGCGACCAGATTGAGCGGCACACCCGATTCACCAGCCAGTCCCGCGAATGCGCCGCTGCGATCGCGAAAATCGACGTAATCGTCGTACGACAGCAGGCCAGGTGTTCCTGTCCTGGTATCACTCGTGAAAACGCCCACGAGCTCGTGCGCGTTCTGTACGGGCATCGAACGAAACAGCATCGAGTTGATATAGCCGAATACGATACCGTTCACGCCAATCCCGACACCCAGTGTGATGGCGACAGCGATGGCGAAGCCAGGACTGCGGCGCATCGCCCGCACGCCGTAGCGCATGTCGCCTCCGAAGTCCGAGAGCAGTCGCATCCCACGGCCGTCGCGCATCGCCTCGCGATACTGATCGAGGCCGCCGAAGGCGACGCGCGCACGACGCCGTGCCTCGTCCGGCGACACGCCGGCGCTCATGAGGCGCTCCGTTTCCATCGTAAGGTGGAACTGAAACTCCTCTTCCATTCGCAGTTCGGATGCGTTCGGCGCGAACAGCGAACGCGCGCGCGCGACCAATCCCTTGAGCAAGCTCATATCAGCTCTCCAGGATGAGGGCAATCGTGTCGGCAAAGCGCTTCCATTTGTCGACTTCCTCGCCGAGGGCTTTCCGTCCCTGACGCGTGATCCGGTAATAGCGGGCGCGCCGATTGTTCTCGGTTGCCTGCCATTCGCTCTCGATATCCCCGCGGTGTTCGAGGCGCTGGAGCGCGGGATAGAGCGAGCCCTGATTGACCTCGAGCCGTCCCCGCGAAACTTGCTGAATGCGAAGGCCGACTCCCCAGCCGTGCATCGGCGCGAGCGAAAGGGCCTTGAGGATGAGGAGATCGAGACTGCCCCGAAGCGGATCGGACTCGAGCGGGTGCCGGGTGGCCATGGTGCTCTTCTCTTGAAGTCGAGAGGACTATTGCCGTTGGACCTCTAGAAGTCAACAGGAGGGCGACAAGCTGCCCTGGCCGCACGGCCAAATCCCGACAAGTCCCGAACGACCCAATCGTCGTTGGTGTGTGCTCCCTTGACCATTGCGAATCGTCGATATATATAACCTATAGGTTATAGAACAACGAGGTTATCACGATCATGCACCACCTCGACGCGACCTTCAGTGCGCTTGCCGATCCCACCCGCCGAGCAATCGTTGCGCGGCTGGCGGTCGGTGACGCGACGGTGATGGAGCTCGCCAAACCCTTCTCGATGAGCCAGCCCGCGATCTCGAAACATCTCAAGGTACTCGAGCACGCGGGTCTCATCTCACGCGGGCGCGATGCGCAGCGCCGGCCCTGCCGTCTCGAGGTGCAAGCGCTCGCGGACGCGACCGGATGGCTGAACAAGTACCGTGAGATCTGGGAACAGAACTTCCGCCGACTCGACGTGTTGCTGGAAGAGATGAAGGCCGGCGAGAAAAAGAAGAGATCGCGCACAAAGCGCCGACCTCGATGAGCAACCGAGTCGTTCGAGCAATCGTCCTTGGACCCTAACCCCTGCACCTATGCTCAATACCGGCACACTCCGAGTCACCACACCGAGCGACCGCGAGGTCATGATGGTTCGCGTCTTCGACGCGCCGCGCCGGATGGTGTTCGACGCATTTACAAAGTGTGAATTCCTCACGCGGTGGTTCGGGCCGCGCGGCTGGTCCCTGGTGGAATGCCAGAGCGACTTCCGACCCGGCGGGTCGTATCGCTTCGTTCTCGGTGGCCCCAATGGCGAGCGCATGGGAATGCGCGGCGCGGTACGCGAAGTCACACGTCCTGAACGTGTCGTGCACTCCGAATCGTTCGATGACTATCCGGGTGAATCGCTCGTGACCACCACCTTCATCGAGGAGCGCGGGAAAACGACGGTCACCATCGTCGTTCAGTATGAATCGAAACAGATACGCGACGCCGTTGTCGCGTCGGGAATGGAGCACGGTGCCGCGGAGAGCTACGACAAGCTGGCCGAATACCTGGATTCGGCAAACAACGTCACGGGAGCCTAACGAGCATGCACAAGATCACACCATTTCTCTGGTTCAACGACAATGCCGAAGAGGCGATGCACTTCTACGTTTCGGTCTTCAAGAACTCGAAGGCCGGCACCGTGACGCGATACGGAGATGCCGGTCCAGGCCCGAAGGGACAGGCAATGTCCGTCACCTTCGAGCTCGAGGGACAGTCGTTCATGGCGCTGAACGGCGGGCCTCACTTCTCGTTCACACCCGCGGTCTCACTCCATGTCAGCTGCGAGACGCAGGAGGAAGTCGATGAACTCTGGGATAAGCTCTCCGCTGGCGGGTCGAAGGATCGCTGCGGGTGGCTGAAGGACAGGTTTGGCCTGTCGTGGCAGATCATTCCGACCGTGTTAGGCCGATTGCTCGCCGACAAGGACGTTGGCAAGTCGCAGCGGGTGATGCAGGCGATGCTGAAGATGGATAGAATCGAGATCGCAGCGCTACAGGAGGCGTGACGTCCTAACGAGTTAGCGTCGGTGTACGCTCCTACTCGTAGTAACTTTCGATCACCCACTGGCTCGTCTGCTGTCGCACGTCCTCCCACACGTCGTAGTCATGGCGAGGCAGCGTCGCGATCAGTTCCTTGAACTGGACCAGCAGGTATTCGGGTCGCGCGCCTCGCGTGCGGAGGATCTGCACCGCTTGGCCAATTGCTCGCTGCGCATGTTGCTCGAGAATTGGTGCTTGCAGCTTCAGGCGACGCGTTGGTACGCCGCGCGCGATCCGAACGCGAGCGATCAAGTAGTTGGCTACGGCAGCCTGGGCATCGCGCATCGCTGGGTCGAACGCCCTTCCATCGCCGCGCGCGCTCGACGCACCCGGGGCGGCAACGCAGAACTTCAGCTTTCGGTCGCGAACATGCAGAGTCCATTCGATATCGCCCCGGTCGTGCCTGTCCGTCGTGCTGCTCGGCGTGACAGGCTCGATTGGTGACGGCTCGGGTACGCGTCTGGATATCGACACAATCCTCGTCCGACGAAGGACCGGCAGTATAGGAATCACCCATGTCGCCCAACCATTGGACGAACGTCCACCACCAATGGCCGTGAACACGCCGAGGGCCACTAGTCCTGACGATACGATCGTTCGTTCGCGTATCCAGGTGCGGTTCATCGAATGTCGAGCCGCCGGACGTGCACAGTTGCTTCAGTTCGGTGACATCTACCTCGATGATTTCGCTGCCCATCGGAATTACATCAGCCAGCGCGCCACTCCTTCCCGTTTGGCTACGTGAGTGATCACATAGCGGGATGCATGCGCTGCCAACTCCGCAGTCGGAAGCTAAGCGCGATCAGGAGCAAGCCCGAGAAAAGCGCATAGACGCCGATCCACAGCACCATGGCCAACGCGCCGGCGGCGGGACGCGCGAGCAAGAGAAAACCAAGCGCCACGGCGAGAATTCCCGAGAGGACAAACATCCACTCACCCGAGATCTCTTTTCGCAGGCGAATAGCAGCGGCAATCTCCGCGATCCCGGTGGCAATCGCCCAGATTGCGATGAGCGTGAGGAGTGCTCTGGCGGTGATGTGTGGCCAGAAAAACGTCACGAGACCCGCGATCACCGCGACAATGCCTCCGGCGAGTAGGCCGTACCGGCGGGAGTCCCCATGTTCTCGCGAAATCGCGGAGACGATCATGGAAATTCCGTCGAGGAATGCGTATGCACCGAACCAAAGCACCAGGATACCAAGGGACACGCCTGGGTGGCGCAATGTGAGTAAGCCAAACAGAATCGCGATCACGCCGCGTACAGCGACCCATCCCCAATTTTTCCCCAATGTCTCCACCATCGTTGCCTCCCGAAAGCACTAGCCCTGCTTGCTCAAGCTAGGTGCCGACAGTGGCGAATGCTGTTGGGCTTTTGTCCGACGTCGATTGATTGCACCCCCGCGAGCTCAGGTTGCTCGAGAACGGTGATGAGAATTATTGAATCGCTCGGCGTACTCGCGGAAGAACTCGGCCTCGGCGATCACAGTCTTTCGCAATTCGTCGATCAACACGCGCTCGTTAGGTGCGTGGATGTTGCTGAAGCCGTCTGTCGCGCCAAGTAAGAGGATTTCGGCCTGCGGATCCGCGAGGTGGAGCGCGTTCACGAGGGGAATGGACCCACCCGTCGCGACGGTGACTACGTCTGCTTCCCAAGCCGATGATAGCGCGGCACGAGCTGCCTCATACGCAGGACCCGTGGTTCGCGCCGCAAACCCATCCCCGGTCGTGCCGGCTTTGACGTCCAGCTCGATGCCAAACGGGTGCACCCGTTGGAGATGCC
>DATEGN010000305.1:0-3703 GCA_035280125.1 Gemmatimonadaceae bacterium
AGCAAGCGCGCGCGCTTGTTCTCCACGGCCGCGAGGAGCAATACGCTGGGCGTCCGCGCAATGCGCTTCGGCCGGGGGGGACCGCCGGAATGACGATGCAGATCGTCGTCGGTGCGACGCCCGACAGCGATCGCACCATAATCGGAAAAGTGGCTGAGCTCTATGCGGGAGGTGGCATTCATCACTCGCAGTTCAGCGCCTTCCGCCCCATCCGCAACACGCCAATGGAGAACGTGCGCGCCACGCCGGCGCTCCGCGAGCATCGGCTGTATCAGGCCGATCACTTGATGCGCGAGTACAAGTTCGGCGCCGATGAGCTCGCGTTCAATGAGGGCGGTAATCTGCCGTTGTCGCTCGATCCAAAAATCGCTTGGGCGCTCACGCATCCGGAGCGCTTCCCGATCGAGATTCGAACGGCCTCGCGAACGCAGTTGCTCCGTGTTCCAGGGATCGGCCCCACTTCGGCGCGGCGCATCATCGCCGAGCGCAATCGAACGGTGTTCCGCGATCTGCACGATCTGCGAAAGCTCGGCGTCGTGACGAGTCGCGCGGCGGGATTTCTCAGTCTCAATGGCCGCCGCCTTCAAAACACCCTCTGGTCTGAGCAGCTGGGATTCTGGCGACCTGAAGATGAGGTCGGCGCGCCCCACATTCAGTACGATGTGAGTCCGGGGACCTTTCGCTGAGCAGTCACTTACGCGTTGCCAAGCAGCGGTCGAAGCACTATGATTCGCGAGCGATTATGCGCCGCGGCGCATGGACAAGTTCCGATCGATTAGGGGCCTGCCGACAGCGAGCAGGCCTTTTTTCGTGGAGTCGCTCACGATGCGTCCTACGGGTGGACGTATCGCGTACATGTTGTGTCGGCGCGTACGGCATCACCGCACTCCGACAACAGCACATTTTTTATCATTCAGGAGAAGGACGATGCGTACGACCGGTACCGTAAAGTGGTTCAACGATCAGAAGGGCTTTGGTTTCATCACGCCCGAGAACGGCCAGAAAGATTGCTTCGTGCATCACTCGGCCATTCAGGGCTCGGGATTCAAGTCGCTCAGCGAAGGTGAGCGTGTGGAAATCGACATCGTGCAGGGCCAAAAGGGCCCGGCGGCGGAGAACGTCACGCGAATGGGTCGCTAACGCGCGAATCGCAAAAAAGGCTCCTCTCCGCAACGGAGAGGAGCCTTTTTTGTTGCCGGTTAGCGAACGCTCACAGCTCCGTTACCAGCGCTCGACTCGTACACCTACTCGCAGCGTGCGCGGCAGGCCGAACGATGCGATGCCATTCGCAGCCGCCGTCGTGCTCACCTCGTACTGCGCGTTGGTGATGTTCTCGAGGCTCACTACGCTCGTGAACCCCGGCAGCAACTCACGCTGCCAAGTAGCGTCGGCGACCGTATATGGGTCGAGCGCGAAACCCTGCAGCGTCGTCGTCGTGCCTTCGTGGCGCCAGATGGCTGTCCAGTCTCCGAACCAACGCGAGTCATATGTCGCGCGAATCGTCTGCTTCGGAGATGGAACTCGGTTGATGTGCGGCTTCGGTTGACCAGCCGGAATTCCCGACTGCTGACGATCGTCGTCGTAATTCACACTCGCGCTGACCAGCAACTGATTCAGCGGCCTAACGGCGACATATCCTTCGGCGCCCTGACTGCGAGAGCTGCTCACGTTGAGACGCTGCCGACACGTCGCAATTGCTCCGCACTGCGGGTTTGACGCGTTCGGAATTGTCGTCGGCACGTTGAAGTCACGATAGTCCGCGACGTAATAGGTGCCCTTCATTTGTACCCATTGCGTCGGCTGCCAATCGAGGCCGATTTCACGACCCAACGCTGTCTCGGGTGAGAGATCCGGGTTCGGGATGGTGATCGACGTCGCGCTGATCTGCTTGCGATACAGTTCCGCGAGGTTGGGCGCGCGGAATGCCTTGTAGACCGCGCTGTGAAATGAGAGACTGCTCAACAGCTGGTAGCGTGCGCCGAGCCGTGGTGAGAACGCCGTCATGCTCCGGTCAGCGTAGGTTTGCTCGCCCGCTGCGGCGTCGATGGAGTGACCGTCGTTGTTGTTCCACTGATCGACGCGAGCGCTCATCTCGAGGCGGAGCGGCGTGAGCGGCGACGCGATCGCCTGCGCGAACACTCCGCTCAACGCCTGGTCGCCGCCCGAGAGCACGCGGCGAGTCACGGTGCCGCAGTTGACTCCGGGGCACGCCGTGCTGAAATCCACCTCATCGTAGTTGCCCTGCATGTGTCGGTAGTCGCCGCCGAGGCTGAACGACTCGAGATGCATCCACGAGCTCCGCGTCCACATCGCCGACGCGCCCCAGTCGTGGCTCGGAATGCTCGCGACGACACTGCTGTCTTCGGCGATACGTCCGCCAGCACGAATCGCCGTCGCCCGCTGATGTTCCTGTTGCTTCCCATCCCATGCACGAACGCTCAACAAACCGCCGCCGTAGGTGCCGAAGTCCAGGCCACCGTTCACGTCACCTTGATCGCGCGTCTGATAACCGAGCGGCGTGCCAAGATTGCGGTTGTCGCCGAACATGTGGCCGCCGACGAACGCGTTGAATGTTGCCGACGGCGCGTAATTCAGCCGCGCATACGCGTTCCGCTGAATGATGCTCGACGGCATGTCGATCGTCCCGCGCTTCGTGGGGTCGATCATGGTGTAGCCGCCGCCCTCCTGATAATCACCGCTCACCATCGCGGTGACTGCTCCATACACCGGCAGCCCCCCGGACACGTAACCATGTCGCATGTCTCGGCTGCCGCCTTCCACGAGCATGTTTGCCTCCCCAGGCGCGAGGGGGCGCGAGAAGAAGGAGATCACGCCGCCCATCGCGCCGTTTCCGTACAAACTCGACGTCCCACCTTCGACGACTTCGACTCGATCGAGCATTCCTTTCGGCACCCGACCCCAGTCGATCCACTCGCCCCAGGCGTCATTGATTGGAAATCCATCGAAGGTCACGGCAGTCCGGCCCTCGTCCACACCACGCATGGAAACGATCTGTGCCGTGCCGCCGACGAGGCTGCTCGTGCGCGGCAGCTCGACGCCGGGAATCTCGCGCAGGAGATCCTGAGACTCCCGAGCCGGGCTCGTCTCGATCTCTTGCGGTGTGAGCACGTTGACCGTTGTCGCGACCTGGCTGGCGAGCGTCGGCATCCGCGTGGCCGTCGTGACGACACTCGAAAGCATCAGAGAACCCTGCTCCAGAGTGAAGTCGAGCGGCATCTCCTGGTTGGCGATCACGTTGACGGCTTGGCGCGCGGGCTTGTAGCCGAGTGCCGTGACGACGATCTCATAACCACCCGCCGGGACACCACGCAGAGTGTACTCGCCACGCTCGTCGACGATTGCAACGCGGGGCGGCCGCTCGATCGAGACACGCGCACCCATGACCGGGCCGGTTGGACCGGTGATCGTGCCGTGAACGCTGCCCTTGCCTTGTTGAGCGGATGCGGGGACCGCGAGCGCCAGAGCTGCTGACGCCGCCAAGATCACGCGGGAGAAAGGAATACGGGACATTAGCGGTGGGACGGAGGAATGAGCTTCGAGGATCCGCTCAAAATACGCGACGGAGCGGGGACTTGCTGAGTCGTGGGTCGTGGGTCGTGGGTCGTGAGTAGTGAGTAGTGGGTAGTGGGTGGCGGATGGACGGCGTCCCTCCACTCTCTTCCCTCTATCCGCTACCCGCTAC
>DATEGN010000306.1:0-4007 GCA_035280125.1 Gemmatimonadaceae bacterium
CGTTGGTACGCTTGTTCTCCACACGCAGCGTTTTGAGATCGATCGACGACAGACGCATCTCCCTCAACATCTGCGACGTGACCTTCGCGCCTGCCGGAATCGCCTCTTCCACCGTGCCCGCCTTGAGCGCGAGCGCGATGGTCTGGTCATTGAGCATCTCGAGGAGCTCGGAATCGCGCACTTCGTTGACGCGCAGCTTCTCCTCGTTCTCGAGTCGCCGCACTTCACCGATTCGCTCGCCGCGATCTTTTTCGACTACTTGATCCTCGATGCGCGAGAAAATCTTGACATCGATGACAACCCCCTCCATACCCGGAGGCACTTTGAGGGAAGAGTCTTTGACGTCCTTGGCCTTCTCACCGAAGATCGCGGTCAGGAGCTTCTCCTCAGGGGAAAGTTCCGTCTCACCCTTGGGAGTAATTTTTCCAACCAGAATATCGCCGGGCTTGACATGTGCTCCTATGCGCACGATGCCGCGCTCGTCGAGATCGAGCAGTGCCTCTTCCGAGACGTTCGGGATTTCACGGGTGATCTCTTCCTGACCGCGCTTCGTGTCGCGTACGTGGAGTTCTAATTCCTGAATATGGATTGACGAGTACACGTCGTCTTTCACCAGGCGTTCAGAGAGAACAATCGCGTCCTCGAAGTTGTGGCCGTACCAGGGCATGAATGCGACGGTCACATTCGAGCCTAACGCCAGCTGCCCCTGCTCGGTGCCCGCGCCGTCGGCAAGGACATCTCCCTGCTTGATGCGCTGACCGAGTTTCACCAGCGGGCGCTGGTTGATCGCGGTGTCCTGGTTCGTGCGCCAGTACTTCTTGAGACGATACCGGTCATGCTGCGTGAGGCGCGCGAGCGGACGGTCCTCGCTGCGGCGCTCTTCCGCCGCGCGACGCTCAGCCGGTCCGCTGTCGACGATGATCTCGTCGGCGGTGACGCGCGTGACGACGCCAGCGCGCTTGGCGATGACGACGGCACCCGAATCGCGCGCGACCTTTTCTTCCAAGCCAGTACCGACCAACGGTGTGCGCGGATTGAGCAACGGTACTGCCTGACGCTGCATGTTCGAGCCCATGAGCGCGCGGTTCGCGTCGTCGTGCTCGAGGAACGGGATCAGCGCCGCCGCGATGGAGACGAGCTGCTCGGGTGCAACGTCCATGTAGTCCACGCGGTCGCGCGGCACGAGCGGTACGTCGCCCTGCTGCCGGCAGAGTACGAGCTCGTCCGCAAACGTGCCGTCATCTTCGAGCTTGGCGTTCGCCTGCGCGATGATGGCGTCTTCTTCCCGATTCGCATCGAGCCAGATGATCTCGTCCGTGACTGCCCCGTTCTTGACCACACGGTACGGCGTCTCGACGAAGCCGAGATCATTCACGCGCGCGAAGCATGCGAGCGACGTGATGAGACCGATGTTCGGACCTTCCGGCGTCTCGATCGGGCACATGCGGCCGTACTGCGAGTAATGCACGTCGCGGACTTCGAATCCGGCGCGCTCTCTCGTTAGGCCGCCCGGTCCCAACGCCGAGAGACGACGCTTGTGCGTCAGCTCGGCGAGCGGGTTCGTCTGATCCATGAACTGCGACAGCTGCGAGGATCCGAAGAACGCCTGGATCACCGCACTGACCGTCCGCGCATTGACGAGGTCGTCGAGGGAGATCTTCTCAGGATCGGTGTTGATCGACATGCGCTCTTTGACGAGACGCGCCATGCGCGACAGACCCACAGAGAACTGATTGGCAATCAGCTCACCCACGGACCGGATTCGCCGGTTGCCGAGGTGATCGATGTCGTCCACGTGACCTCTGCCCTCGTGCAACTCGACCAGATAACGCAAAATGGCGACGAAGTCCTCTTTGGTGAGGACCGTCGTGCCCGCGTCAGTCGCGAGGCCGAGGCGCTGGTTGATCTTGTAGCGGCCAACGCGGCCGAGGTCATAACGCTTCGGCGAGAAGAACAACCGCTCGAGCGCCTGTTTCGCGGTTGCCGCATCCGGTGCGTCGCCCGGACGGAGCAACGCGTAGATCTGCTGCAGCGATTCCTTCTCGCTCCGCGTCGGGTCTTTCGCCAGCGTGTTCTTGATCAGCGTCGACTCGGCACGACCCGACGCGACGAACACCGGCACCTTGTTGAGGTCCGCCTTTCGGATCTTGCGGATGAGCGTGTCGGTGAGCGGCTGGCCGGCCTCGCCGATCACTTCGCCGTCCTCGTTCGTGATATCCTGCGCGAGCACACGACGGACCGGGCGCTCGCCGCGCTCGATCGCATCCTGCTCGTCGCGCAGATCGATCGTCATGTACGATGCGAAGACCTTGATCGTGTCGATGCCCTGACGGCGGACGCGATTGAGCACTTCGTCGGTGAGCTCATCGCCCTCCTTCACGAGCAGCACGTTCTCCGCGCGCTCACGCTCGGCCTTCGCCTTTTTGGTGCGCGCCTTGGGCGCGTCCTCGGGCGTGGCTTCGCCGGGCAGGGCGATGTCTTCGGCGATGATCGCGCCGAGCACCTCGCGCTGCTCACCGCGGCTTTCGCGCTTCTTCGTCAGGTCGAGATCGCGAACGGCGAAGAACAGACGCAAAATGTCGGAGTTGGTCCCGTAGCCAAAAGCACGAAGAAGGGCAGTCGCCGGAAATTTCTTTTTCTTATCGATGTGGACGTAGATCACGTCATGAATGTCGACGGTGAACTCGACCCACGACCCGCGGAATGGGATGATGCGCGCCGAGATCAGGCGCTGGCCATTCGGGTGCGTCGCTTCTTCGAAGACGACGCCCGGCGAACGGTGCAGCTGGCTCACGATCACCCGTTCGGCACCATTGATGACGAAGGTGCCTAACGGCGTGAGGAGCGGAAGCTCACCGAGATAGACTTCCTTCTCGATGATGTTCCGGGGCCGCTTCACTCCGTTCACTTCCTCGTTGATGACGAGCTGGAGCGTCGCCTTCAACGGGGCGGAGTACGTCATGTCGCGTTCGATGCACTCCTCGACGGTGTATTTCGGCTCACCGAGCGAGTAGCGAACGAACTCGAGAGAGAAGTTCTCGTGAACGTCGGTAATCGGGAACAGGTCCTTGAAGACCCGCTCGAGACCGACGTCCTCGCGCTCATGAGCGGCGGCATCCGTC
Source organism: Gemmatimonadaceae bacterium (assembly GCA_035280125.1). Lineage (GTDB taxonomy): Bacteria > Gemmatimonadota > Gemmatimonadetes > Gemmatimonadales > Gemmatimonadaceae > AG2. The sequence goes on from DATEGN010000306.1 coordinate 3,123, forward strand.
TGGAGCAGCGCTTCGAACGCTTGCGTCTGGATGTCGAGGAGATGGGGCATTTCCATCCCCTGCTCGAGCTTTCCGAACGAAATCTGCTTGATCGATTCAGGCATTGTTCACCCGCGCACAGGCGAGAAAACGGCCACATCCCCGCCGGCCTCGCGAGAGTCGCGGGCGGGCGGGGGGAGTGGTACCGCAGAATGAAATGTGAGGCGACGAGATCGCTTTCACTGACGCGTTGGCTGAAGTGGAGAGAGGGGCTCGGGCTTGGGGCCAGGGGTTAGGGTTGTTAGCCCCTGGCCCCTAGACCCTAGACCCTCGTACCTCACTTCACTTCCACCGCCGCGCCTTGCTCCTCGAGCTTGGCCTTGATGCTGGCCGCTTCGTCTTTCGATACACCCGACTTCACCGTCTGCGGTGCACCGTCTACCAAGTCCTTCGCTTCCTTCAGGCCCAGTCCGGTCAGCTCACGCACGACCTTGATGACCTGAATCTTCTTCGCGCCGGCTTCCTTCAGGACGACGTCGAATTCCGTCTTCTCTTCCACCGCCGGAGCAGCGGCGCCACCGGCGCCACCACCGGCCGGTGCCGCGCCGCCTACTGGGGCAGCGGCGATCGTGACATTGAAACGGCTCTTGAACGTCTCGATCAGATCATGCAGTTCGAAAACGCTCATGTTGCCGATCGCTTCGATAATTTCGTCCTTGCTCAGCGTCGTTGGCATCGTGGTTTGTCTCCTCGTAATCCCAGGCAATCCTGGGCGGTAAGTCAGGCTCGGTGCCTGGGGATTAAGCGGCGGAGCCGCCGCGCTGCTGGTGCAGCGCTTCAAGCGCTCCAGCGAACATGTAGAACAAGCCATTGAGCGCGCCCGCGAAGGCCGCCAATGGTGACTGC
>DATEGN010000307.1:0-2565 GCA_035280125.1 Gemmatimonadaceae bacterium
ACTGCGTTCACCTTCTGCCGCGTGCCGCCGGACAAGGTGCGGAGCGGCTTGGTGAGGTCAGCGCCCAGGCAAAAGGCATCGACGAGCGCGCGGTCGAGCGTCGCGGCTCGGCCGCGCATGTCGCTCAGCAGCGCGATCAGGTCGTGTGCGGTGAGGTTCTCGGGAAAGGTCGCTCGCTGGGGCATATAACCGATCGAGGCTCGATAGGCTGGGCTGTCGCCGATCGGTCTGCCGTCGATGAGAATAGTCCCGCTCTCTGGACTCGTTAGGCCCAGTATGGCTTTGATGAGCGTCGTTTTCCCGGCTCCGTTGGGACCGAGGATCGCCGTCACTCGGCCGCGCTCGAGGGCGAGATCGATGCCCTGAAGAACGGGGACCGCGCCGTATCGCTTGACGAGGGCCGCGACGATGAGCTTCGTGGCGACCGGCGCGGCCGTGTTGCCTGTTGGAGGCCTCGTCATCGCACTCTCCGCATCGATGGCGCGGGATCAACGAGCGGCGCGGGCGTGAGCGTCGGCAGCGCACGCTCAGCGACGTCAAGAAGCGAGACAAACGAGCTGCGCAGAAGAATGAGAGAAGGCTCGTTTGCCTGCACCAAGAGCGAAACCAGGCGCACCGGGTGAAAGGGCACGTCGCCCGCGCCGTCGTGATTCAGGTCGTAGCCGCGGTAGCCGTCCCAGTAGTTGCCGATGAACTGACTCGAGCTCTCGCGACTGTTGCTCGCGACGTCAAAGGTGTTGTTGATGAAATTGTTACGCTCGAAGTGGCCCGCATCCGTGCTCGCCATGAGCTTGAGCGCCCAGCCATTGCCGTCGAAGTCATTGTGAAGCGCCTGGATCCGGTTGGCGCCGTCGGCCACGAGGCCGACCGTGTTGCGCGTGAACTGATTGTTCTCGAGCCGAACGTCGTATACTTCCTTCAGCAGCAGGCCATACGCCGCACTACCCCAGTTGTGATCGAATCGATTCTCGAGCATGTCCACTCGTTTCGTGTACATCACCGCGACGCCGGCTCCGTTTGCGCGAAAGGTGTTCGCGACATAGCGACAGTCGTCAGAGTACATGAAGTGCAATCCGTAGCGGATATTGCTTTCGCTCGTGTTGTCTTCGATGTCGCTCGTTCGCACGAACTCGAAGTAGATGCCGTCGCGGTGCCCTCGAATCCGATTGTGCGCGATGGTGATGTGGTTCGATGACCACAGGTGGATGCCGTTACCTGCCGCGTGATCGCGGCTCCGCGCGCCGACAACCAGGTTGTTGGTGATCCGACAGTCGGTTACACCCGCGAGGTAGATCCCGAAAAAGGTGTTCTCGAGCCGATTCCCGTCGATGACGCAGCCATGCGCTTTCGTTATGCGAAGCGCGGCGCGATCCTCCACATCGCTCGCACCCACATTCCGAAAAATCAGTCCGCGCACGGTCACGTCATCGGCGGTGACGGCCATGATCTGGTGCGTGCCGTCGCCGTCGAGTACGGGCCAGCCCTCACCAACGATCTCGACCGGCTTGTCCGCTACGATCATCGGTTCGCGGTAGACGCCGGGCGCGATACGAATGAGCGCGTTGTTCGATGCTTGTTGAATTGCCGCCGCGATCGATCGCACTGGTCCTGTTGATGAGACGAATATCGTATCGCGCTTCTGGCCCGGCATGCCAAGTATCATGACGGCGGACATGATTCCGGTTGCATGCGGCCTGATCGATGGTCGAGCCGCGAGCGTCGGTTGCTTTCGCGGCGCGCTGGGTCGTCCCGCGCCGCGCCGTCGATCGAAATACAGACTCGTTATGCCGAGCGCGAAGGCGAGCACCGCGATCCAGGCGCCCGTGCTGGGCCACGACGTGGCCGTGAAGTTGAGGAGATGCTTGGTGCCGATAATGGGCGGCTCGTACGTCATCCCAGGCACTTTGATGATCGCGTGCTCGGCATCCAGATTGTGACCGTAGTCGTACGCCCAACGCCAGAAATCCGCGAGCCCGAGGACGCCAAAGGCGAGCAGACCGCCGAGCCATGCCGTCACCAACCGTCGGTTCCCGAGCAGCGCCGCCGCGAGCCCGAGCACGACGAGCGCCGCAACGAGCATCGGGAACCAGTGCAGCTCCGGAATCGACTCGGGCTGAATCGGGCGCATGCCGATGTAATGATTCAGCCCGTTTATCGTTTGCAGATCCGTCGGGCGCGCTCCGGTCACTGTCGTTAGGTGAATCTCCATGCCGAGCCCTTCCGGGTACTGCGGCGCGAAGAGCGAGATCGACCAGAGCGGCACGACGTACAGCGCGAGCAGGAACAACGCACCGGTGCCAGCGAGAATGCGAGAGGTGGTTTTCACCGGTCGGTTCCCGAGGCGGCGTGGTGGGCAGGGCTGGTGACCGCGTCCAACCGTGATGTTTGCGTGAGCGCCCTGTCGCTCAGCTTCGCCACCAAAGGCACACTCGCTCCTGCTGGAGAGACACGCAGATACCCCTGCATCTCTTGGTGTAACGCCGAGCAGAAGTCCGTGCAGTAGAACGGATAGATGCCAAGGCGTGTCGGGACCCACTTCAAGGTTCGCGTCTCGCCTGGCGCGAT
>DATEGN010000308.1:0-2395 GCA_035280125.1 Gemmatimonadaceae bacterium
GGATTCCTTCTCGACGCGCTGGATACCACCAAGCTGAACGCACAGCGTGACGTCGTAAAAAATGAGCGCCGTCAGAGCTACGACAATCAGCCCTACGGTCGCTCGAGCGAGATCATCAGCGCCGCGATGTATCCCAAGGGCCACCAGTACTCCTGGCCCGTCATCGGGAGCATGACCGATCTCTCGGCGGCGTCGGTGAACGACGTGAAGAATTTCTTCCGTCTCTACTACGCGCCTAACAACTCGACGATTACGATTGCCGGCGACTTCGATCCAGCGCAGGCGAAGGGGTGGGTTCAGAAATACTTTGCCGATCTGCCGCGCGGAAAAGCGATCGTCCGACCCCAGGTGAAGCTGGTGACGATGGCGGCCGAGAAACGGCTCGTTTTCGAAGACCGCGTGCAGATCCCGCGGCTCACGATCTCGTGGCCGACGGTCGGAGAGTCGCACAATGACGACCACATTCTCGACGTCCTCGCCAGTGTCCTTGCCGGGTCGAGAACGTCGCGGTTGCAGAAGGAGCTCGTGTATGACCGCCAATGGGCAGCCGCCATCGGCGCACAGCAGCGCACGAACGAGAACGGCGGTGAGTTCCGAATCACTCTCACGCCGCGGCCTGGACACTCTCTCACGGAGCTGGAGTTGGCGACGGATACGATCGTCGAGCGACTTCAGCGCGACGGCCCGACGGACGAAGAGGTCGCACGGGCGAAGGCTGGCATCGAGCTCGGCTTCGTGAGCGGGCTCGAGTCGAATCTGCAGAAAGCCGAGATTCTCAGCGACGGATTCGTGTTCCACGGGGATCCTGGCTATTACCGAAAATCCTATAGCGAGGCAGAAAGCGTGACGCCGGCCGAGGTGAAGCGCGTCGCGAAGCAATACCTCACCAAGGGACGTGTGGTGCTGTCGGTGGTGCCGCAAGGGCGCAAGCAGGATGCTTCCAAGGCCGAGCAGAGCGTCACCGTCAGCGATGGAGCCAATCGATGAGCATTCACTATACTTTGCGGCGAGCGGCAGTTGGCGCGAGCGTGCTCGGCCTGAGCGCGCTGACGGTGATCGGAGCGCAGCAGCCGAAACAAGCGTCGACGCCGGCGGCCTTCAATCGCTCGGCTATTCCCGCGCCGGCGAGCGCGCCTGAGCTTCACGTCCCCACGTGGACGACGATGAAGCTGAACAATGGCGCGGAGTTGATCGTTTCACCGCGGCACAACCTGCCACTCGTCTCCTTCGCGATCAGCTTCGTGGGCGGCAGCAATCAATACGAGCCGGCGGCCAAACCAGGCGTCGGCGAGTTCGCGGGTGCGATGCTCACCGAGGGCACGACGACGAAGAGTGGAGACGACATCTCGAACGCGCTGCAGCTGCTCGGCACCGGCGTGCGAATCAGTGTCGGTGGTGAGAATGGGGCGATCAGCTTCCTGGCGACGACCGACAAGGTTGAAAAGGTGTTGCAGATCGTCGAGGATTTGCTCGTCAATCCCTCGTTCCCGAACGACGCGATCGAGCGATATCGCGCCCGGCGTTTGGTGGCGCTGACTCAGGCGAAGGATCGCACTGGCTCGATCGCGGCGCGCGTCTTCCCGAAGGTTCTGTTCACGGAGGCGCACCCCTACGGCCGTTCGGTCACCGAGCAATCGGTGCATGCAATCACACGCGACGACATCGTTTCCTTCGCGAAGGCGTACTTCACGCCCGGCCACGCGATTATCTCGGTCGTTGGCGACGTCGACCCTAACGAGGTTCGGCAGTTGGTCGAGCGGGTGCTCGCGCCGTGGTCGAGCGGCGGATCGATGCCGACGTTCGACTATCCGCAGACGTCCGCGCCAAAGACCACCACGATCTATCTCGTCGACAAGCCTGGCGCGGCGCAGTCGAGCTTCGCCATCGGACTGCCCGGCCCAGCACGGAACACGTCTGACTACTTCGCGCTCGAAGTGCTCAATACGATGCTCGGCGGCATGTTCCAATCGCGCTTGAACGCCAACATCCGCGAGCAAAAGGGCTACAGCTACGGCGTGGGGTCAGGCTTCTCGTATGGCAAGGGACCTGGTCCATTCGAGGCGGGCGGTGACATCGTCACGGCGAAAAGTGACAGCGCGCTCATCGAATTCATGAAGGAGCTGCGCGGCATCCGTGGCGCACGCCCGGTGACAGACGACGAGCTGAAGACTGCCGAAGACAATCTCGTGCAGGGACTGCCACAGAGCTTCTCGTCGGTGCGGGCCGTGAATAGCTCCATCAGTGATATTTTCATCGAGCAACTGCCGCAGGACTACTATCAGCACTATGCGCAGAACGTGCGCGCGGTAACGAAGGAGGACGTGACGCGCGTCGCCAACAAATACATCGACGTCGACCATCTGGCGATCGTGATCGTCGGCGACCGCAAGACGAT
>DATEGN010000309.1:0-6651 GCA_035280125.1 Gemmatimonadaceae bacterium
AGTGGAAGTTCAAGAATGGTGGTGAGCAATTCTCACTCGCCGAGCTTGGATTCGTCGTGATCGAGCTCGATCACCTCGGCACGCCGTTCCGCTCCAAGGCGTTCCACGACAACTACTATGGCAATTTCGGCGACAACGGTCTGCCAGATCACATTGCGGCGATCAAGCAACTCGCCGCACAGTACAAGTTCATCGATCTCGATCGCGTCGGGATCTTTGGCCATTCCGGCGGCGGCTTCGCATCGACGGATGCGATGCTTCGATATCCGGACTTTTTCAAAGTTGCCGTCTCCGGCTCGGGCAACCACGATAATCGGAGCTACAACATCTACTGGGCGGAGAAGTACCAGGGTTTGATGACGAAGGACACGCTGCGTAAGAGCGACAACTTCGAGGGCTCCGCCAACAAGACGATGGCAAAGAACCTGCGCGGCCACCTGCTCCTGATGCACGGCGACATGGACGACAACGTACATCCGGCGAACACGATTCAGCTCGTTGACGAATTGATCAAGGCGAACAAGACCTTCGATCTGATCATCGCGCCCAATCGCAACCACGGCTTGAACGAGCCATACTTCATTCGCCGGCGGTGGGACTATTTCGTGACATACTTGTTAGGCGCGACGCCGCCGGACAATTATCTCATCGTGCGGCCAGTTGATCCGGCTGGCGGCGGTAACACGCCCGATCCGGATGAGGATCCGTAACGTCCGCACGAGGAAGCCACATCTGATTCCGACGCAGTCCAACGTTGCGCGCGGGATGACAACCTGTTTCAGGTCAGACCACTCTCGCACCGCGCTCGTCGATGCGCGCGATCCTCGATCGAGCGGAAACGCCATTCGTCTCGTAGGCTTCCACCATCGCTCTCGCGATCTCCTCCGCGCTGGCATCGTCCTCAGCAAAGGCAAAACTCGACGGCCCAGCGCCGGAGATCGAACAGCCGAGCGCTCCAGCACCTAATGCCGCCGCTTTGGCCGCGGCGAACCCCGGTAGCAGCGGAGCGCGCGCAGGCTCAGCGATGGCATCGTCCAGCGCCCGGCCCAGAAGCGCGAGATCGCCACTCGCGAAGGCCCACACCAGCGCGCCCACGTTCGCGCACTGTTGGACCGCGACCGCGCGGTCGACGGATGCCGGCAGCACCGCGCGCGAGTCGGCCGTTCGAAGATGCTGCCGCGGATATACCAGCGCCACGTGGAGCGCCGGCGGACACGGGAGCTGTACGACATCCAGCGGCTCCACGGACCTAACGAGTACGATGCCGCCGAGCAGCGCCGGTGCAATGTTGTCCGCGTGGCGGCCGGCGACCGCGCTCTCGGCCTCGAGGGCCGCGAGGAGGAGCATCCGCTGATCGAGCGGATTTCCGAGCAGCGTGTTCGCGGCGACGGCACCGGCCACCGCCGAGGCCGCGCTGCCGCCCTGGCCACCGGCAAGCGGCAACTCCTTACGGACGCGCATGGTGAGGCATCGACTCGGGGAAATCCCCGAGGCGCGAAGCACCGCGAGCGCAGCGATGGCAGCTGTATGCCGCCCCGGATTGTGAGGCAATGCGGGATCGCCGGGATCCTCGACATGCACGAGATCTGAACAGCTCTCCGAGCGCCAACGGAGCTCCACCGTGTCGCCAGCGCCCGTCAAGGCGCAGCCGAGGATATCGAGCCCCGGACCGATGTTCCCGATTCCTCCAGGTGCGTACACGCGTACGAAGTGTCCAGCCTCCGGCTTATGCATGAGCAGAAGAATATCGTGGTTTGGCATAGCGAGGCGAACCGTAAGGCCCTAACAGCTCTCGTAGGGCAGCCGGCTTGTCCTTCTTGACAGCCTGCTCACGGCGTGAAGATTCCCGCACTTCAGTCGCTGAGCTTCGGTTCAGCATCTGCTGCACCTTGTTGCATCACGCGGAGGCCTGTTCGTCACGTCCCGGCTCGAACGCTGGGCGTAAGTGCTCATGTTCGGCCGCTCGATCGATGTGTCGCTGTTTGAGTGCTCGACATAATGGGCGGCGCAGGTCCCACCTTCTCCACACCTCGAGGTGTTCAGTGCGTCGAATTTTGGCAATCCTCGCCGTTTGCCTCGCCTGCGCTCCCGGCTTGCTCCGGGCGCAAACGCGAGAGATCAGCGGCAAGGTCACCGAGATCGGAACCGGAACGCCGGTTACCGAAGCAACCATCGGAATCGTCGGAGTGCAAATCGGCACTCGCACAAATGATCGCGGCGAGTTTCGACTGAAAGTGCCGGCCGGCGAGGTCACCGTCATCGCGCGAGCCATCGGCTACAAGCGCCAGTCTACGCGAGTGACCGCCGATCAGACCGCGGTGACCTTCACGCTCGAGAAGGACGTGCTCGAACTCGAAGGGGTGACAGTTACGGGACAGGCGACCACGCTCGATAAAAAGAACGCGAATACGCCCGTTGCGACCGTCTCCGCCGCGGATCTCAACGTGGCGCCAGCCAAGTCGTTGGAGGCGCAGCTCGCCGGCAAAGTGGTTGGCGCACAGGTGTATGAGAACAGCGGCGTGCCGGGCGGCGGCATGCAGGTCCAAATCCGCGGTGCGACGTCGATCCTTGGCCAGGGTGATCCGCTCTACGTCGTGGACGGCGTCATGGTCTCGAATGCGTCGATTCCTGGCGGTCTCGCGTCCATCACGCGCTCGGGCGGCTCGACCAATTCGACGCAGGACCAGACCGTGAACCGCCTCGCTGATCTGAATCCTGCCGACATCGAAAGCATCGAGGTACTGAAGTCGGCGGCGGCGACGGCCATCTACGGCTCGCGCGCGACGAACGGCGTCGTGGTCATCACCACGAAGAAAGGGCGAGCTGGCGGATCGAAGTACAACATCACTCAGCGTGTCGGAGAATCGCAGGCGACGCGACTCCTCGGCTCGCGACATTTCAGCAGCTACGCCGACGGTTGCGGAGCCGGCCGAAGTGCCGACTCGCTGGCGTTGTGCGTTGTCGGATCGGTGAAGCCGTGGCTCGGTTCGTCGCCGGTAGCTGACTCCATCGCGCGCGCCAACTGCACACCCACCTGTGCGTGGTACGACTGGCAGAAGGATATCTACGGCCAGAGCGCGCCCGCCTTCGAGACCGATCTCAGCACATCGGGTGGTATCAACGCGACGCGCTACTACGGCTCGCTCGCGGATCGCCAGACGCACGGCGTTCAAATCAACTCGGGCGCGCGACTCACGTCGGGTCACTTGAGCCTCGATCAGACGATTGGCGACAGGATCACCGTCAGCGGCACCGCGAACATCTCGCGCGACTTCGTGCAGGACGGCGTTGGCAATAACGAGAACTCCGGAACGTCGCCGATCTACTCGTTCGGCTACTGGCCGGCGATCTACGACATCACGCAGCGAGATCCGGCCACGGGCCGGTATCTCACGATGTACATGGGTGGCGGCGGTAATGCCGCGGCGAATCCAATGGAATCGCTGCGAGAGATCACGAACAACGAAGAGACCTGGCGGCAGATGGGGAATGTCCGGCTCGGTTACTCGGTGCTGGCCACGGGCACGAACGCGGTGCAGCTGACGTACATCGGCGGCGTCGATCGCTACCAGTTCGAGGCCAATCAGTACTCGCCAAACTTCCTGCAATTCGAGTCCGCCGACGGCTTTCTCGGCACCTCACAAATTCAAAGCTTCGATAGCCGTTTCCTCAATCAGAGCATCAACGCGGTGTGGACGTTCACGCCGACTTGGCGCTGGCTCAACTCGGCGCAGACGTCGGTGGGCGGTACGCGCGAGTCGCAGTACACTCGTAACTACTTCGTGCGCGAGCGCGGACTCGTGCCGACCCGCGAGACGGCGACGGGAGGAACCGACATCTCGACCGGCGACGCGGTGACGCAGTTCCTCGATCAGTCGCGGTATGTCAACGAGCAGATCATCGCGTTAGGCGAGCGGCTGTCGATCGCGGTCGGTGCGCGAGCGGACCGCAGCAGCGCCAATGGTGACCGCGGCAAGTTTTACCTGTTCCCGAAGTACTCGGCGAGCTATCGCTTCGTCGAGCCATTCGAGCGATTCACATCGGCTCTCGACGAGGTCAAATTCCGCGCCTCGTACGGCCAGTCGGGTAATCGCCCGAACTACGCAGTGCGTGACGTCACGATTTCATCGGGCGGTGTCATCGGTGGCACGGGCTCACTCGTCGCGGCGGGTACACTCGGGAATCCGGACATCCAGCCGGAGGTCATGAACGAGTTCGAGTATGGCGCCGACGCCGCGCTGTTCCACGGCCGCGTCGCACTCGAGGTGACGCGGTATCAGCGCGTCATCAAGGACTTGCTCGTCAACTTCCCCTTGCCGCCAAGCTCCGGATTGACGCAAAAGACAATCAACGGCGGACAGATGTCGACGTTAGGCGTCGAGTCGGGGGTCACGTTCGCCATCATCAACAGACCGAATGTCGAATGGACCTTTCGGACGACGTATCAGACGAACGCACAGAGCATCGACAAATTGGCGGTGCCCGCCTTCGCCGCGCCCGGCGGTTCCTTCGGCTCGTCGTACGGGCGCAATCGAATCGCCGCGGGCGTTCGGCCCACGTACATCTGGGGCAATTTGCGCTACAGCTGCATCAACAAGACCGATGCGAATGGGAATCTCGTCGTCGGAACGGGCAGCGACAACAAGCCGTGCCGGCAACTCGCGCCTAACGAAGTCGTCGCCGGAAGTACGGTACGTGACTCGATCATCGCCGACGCGAATCCGCGCGGACAAGCATCGTTCCTCAACTCCTTCCGATGGAAGCGATTCTCGGCGACGGCGCTCCTCGATTGGCGCATCGCCGGCTATACCTCGGACATGACGAAGAACTTGTGGGACGAGGGCGGCAACGCGCACGACTTCGACAAGGCGTCGCCGATCGCCGGAATGGTGCTCGGCGATTATCGGTACTCGAGCTTCGCCAACGGCAACATCAGCACCTATATCGACCCGGGCTCGTTCGTGAAGCTGCGCGAGGTGAACATCTCGTACGACATGCCGGAGCGATACGCCAGCATCGCGCGCGCGCAGAGCGTTCGCCTCTCGTTCGAGGCGCGCAATCTCTTCATGTGGACGAACTATTGGAGCTTCGACCCGGAGTTCAACAATTTCGGAAATCAGAACTTCAACCGCTTCATCGATCTCGCGCCGTATCCCAGCAACAGGCAGTTCTATCTCAGCATCGACCTGGGGTACTGAGCCATGACTCCGATTCTCATTCTTATGCGCAAAGCGTTAGGCGCGATCGCGCTCGTCACGTTGGCCGTCGGCTGCAAGGCGACGGACCTGAACCTCGTCAACCCGAACAGCGCGACCGTCGCCGGCGCGAATGCCGACCCGACGGCAATTCAACTGCTCGCACAGGGTCTCATCGTCGATCAACGAAACACCCGCACGGCCATGATCACCAATGCCGGCGTGTTGGGTCGCGAGATGTACAACTTCCAACCGACGGAAGGCCGGTTCGTTACACATCCGCTCATCGGCATCGTCGTCAATGGCGTGCAGAAGCTGGATCCAACCGGTTTCGCGGTTGGGCCGTGGACCGCCGAGTACGGCACGCTCCGTGACGTGTTCAACTTCAAGAGCACCATCAACGCGAATGCGACATTGAACGCGGCACAAAAGTCGGCTGCCCTTGGTTTCGCCGAGACGATCGAGGCACTGATGGTGCTCGAGATCGTTCAGACCCACGACAGCCTGGGCGGGATCACCGAGATCAAGGCTGACCCGACCGCTCTGTCGCAGTTCGTCTCGCGTGATTCCATGTATAAGTACGTTCTCAACACGCTGGACGACGCGGCGACGAAGCTCGCTGCCGGCGGGTCGGCGTTCCCTTTCAAGCTGCCCTCCGGCTTTGCCGGATTCGACACTCCGACGAAATACGCGCAGTTCACGCAGGCGCTGAAGGCCAGGTCGGCTGCCAACTACGCCACGGCGGGCGGTGGAGCGACGGCGTGGAATGCCACGCTCACGGCTCTCGGCAGTTCGTTCCTCAACGCGGGCGCGACCACTCGCGCTGCCTTGGACGTCGGCGTCTACGACACGTACGGAGCGTCGCCCGACACGCCGAATTCGTTGACGCAGGCGACGAACACGAATCTGTACGCCCATATGTCGTTTCAGACTGACGTGCAATTCAAGGCCGACGGTGTCACGCCTGATGACCGGTACACAGCGAAGATCCGCACCGGCCTTCCATCGCGGCAGGGACCGATCAACCAGCAGCAGCCAACGACCGGAACTTCGACGCTTGGCTTCAGCATCTGGCCGACGGTTTCGTCGTCCATTCCGATCATTCGAAACGAAGAGCTGATCCTGCTGCGCGCCGAGGCGAAGCTGGCCACCGGTGACGCCGCTGGTGCAATTGCCGATCTGAATGTTGTGCGCCAAAACTCAGGCGGCTTGCCCGCCTCGACGCTCACCGCCGCAAGCCCGACTGACGACATTCTCATGGGCATTCTCTATGAGAAGCGCTATTCGCTCATGATGGAAGGTGATCGCTGGATCGACATGCGCCGCTACAAAAAGCTCAATCTCCTTCCACTCGACGTCCCGTCCGGGGTGAACAAGAATTTCGTTGCGATCGTGAACCCGATTCCACAGGGCGAGTGTCTCGTGCGGGTCGGATTGACCGGCGCCAACATGCAGG
>DATEGN010000310.1:0-3380 GCA_035280125.1 Gemmatimonadaceae bacterium
CGGTGGAAATCATCGAAGTCGAGCCGGAGCAGCCGCTGCATCGCACCGGATATGACGTGATACCGTTCGCTGTTGATCACGGTGGCTCGGCGTCGCTCGGCTACGCACTTGTAGAGGAAACACGAAAGGGTCGTTTCAACCCTGATCTCGCGCGCGAGCTCGGCATCCCCGAAGGTCCGCTGTGGGGCCAGATTCATCGCGGGCAGACAATCGCGCTCGCTGATGGCCGCACGATCGAGCCCTCCGTGCTCGTTGGCCCGGCGCGGTCCGGACGACGAGTTGTCATAACGGGGGATACGCGACCCTGCGCGGCGACGACCGAGATGTCACGAAACGCTGATCTGCTCGTGCACGAAGCGACGTTCGGCGACGAAGAGGCGGCGCGCGCAATCGAGACTGGTCACTCGACCTCGCGCGAAGCAGCGATGGTTGCGCGTGACGCGGACGTGCGCCGATTGGTGCTCACCCACATCTCGGCGCGCTACTCGCGCGATGCGTCAGACCTCGAGCGCGAGGCGCGACAGGTATTTCCGAATGTGCTCGTCGCGCGCGACGGGACGGAGATCGATGTTCCTTATGCGGAGCGAGACGCTGAGGGCAGAGTGCTGAGCGTTGAGGGTAGAGAGTAGAGAGTCACTCTCTACTCTCGACTCCCTGCTCTCTACGCTCACCTATCCGTCCGAGGCTTGACTCGGCAGCAACGAGTCTGGCCGCGAGATCGGCATCGATCGGCGAAAGAGCCGCGCCAGATCAGTGTCACTCAGCGACTCGAGCACCGACTTCGGTGTCAGTCGTGACGTGACGCTTCGGGCCTCGGGGCCGTGGCTGATGAACCAATTGTAACGATCGAGTCTCGCGCTTCGCCCGTTCGGGTGCCGGAAGATGACCATCGCGTTGCTCGAGCCTGGAAGGTCGACATCGACTTTCCAGAAGATGCCATCAGGCGATCGGAAATTTCGCATGTCTGTTTTTGGAGTGACGCCTAACGAATCATCCAACGAGCGATGGCGACAACGGTTGCCGTCCCGCGTAGCCGGCGTCGAGCTCGTGCCAGAACTGGACCTCCGGCTCGCCGAGTCGCCAGCAGAGCAGTATTTGCCGGCCGTTCATCTCGCTCGGGAAGTCGACCAATCCGAGCCGCCGATCCTTCAGCTGGATCCCGAGCTGGTCGAGCTCCTGTTGGAAGCTGTCGATCTCACGCGCGAGACTCTGTGCTTCGCGCTCCAGCTCCTCGGCACGCTCGCGCGGCTCACCGGCACGCGCCGCGGACGCCACCAGATCGAGCTCCAGGATCTTCTCGCGCCACAGCCGATGCTGCCGCACGACGTCCTCGACGATCTTCCGAACGAGAGGGAGGGTTCGATTCGCGCGTTCGACGGTGAACAGCGTCATGTGCCGGAAATTAGTGTCTGGTCTCCTTACTCACGAGACTAACACCGGGGGACGCGGGTCACGTCACGACGGAACGCGGCGACGTCGCTGCTGCTCCTCAAATTCCCGTTCCTCGAGCCGGCGTGCTCGCCGTTCCTTCGCTGCATCGAACCGGCGCTTCTCGTCCGGCGTCTCGGGGATCAGTCCGGGAACCTCGATTGGACGCCCCGCGCGATCGACGGCGACAAACGTCAGATAGCATGAATTCGTGTGGCGACGTCGTCCGGTGAGCAATTCTTCTGCCTCGACGCGGACGCCGATCTCCATCGAGGTGCGGCCAACGTAATTGACGCTGGCCTTGAGGATCACGAGATCGCCCAGGTGAATGGGCTCGCGAAAATCCACGCGATCGATCGATGCCGTAACGACGCTGGCGCGAGAGTGGCGGAATGCGGAGATCGCGGCGGTCTTGTCCATCAGTGACAGAATCACGCCCCCGAAGATGTGCCCCAGGTTGTTCGCATCCTGAGGCATCATGAGCTCCGACGATTCGTGCTGGCTTTCCCTGACCGTCTTCGCGGAGCGCGGGTGATCCTTCATGCGTGGCGGCGCGCAGAGGTGGGAGGTGCAGATCCCTGCCCTCGACTTCGCTCGGGATGACCTCGACGTCGCGAGCTCGATCTCGATGCCGCGAAGCGAATCGGGGACGCTGAGCGGTGGCGAACATCGACCACGGTTCGGGTCGCCTCGTCGTACTGAGCTGCTTCGTCGAAGGCCCGCGAAAGCGCCCGCCGAGTCGCACTGTCCAGCGCGGGGCGGTCGAGCCAAAACACATGAAGCACCGGCGCCGCAATGGCACGGACCGGCCACTCCCTCACGTGATCGCTCAGCGAGATGCGGGCGGTCTCGGCCGACGAGTCGTAACGCGCGACCACGTCATACCCCCCAACGCCCAACCCACGCCACCGATCGAGGTTATCACCCACCTGTGCGAAATTGTTCGATACGCTGGACCACCAAACGGGTGCTGGAGGACGCAGAGCATCGAGTGGGATGACGTCGTCGGGTGCATCCGTACCACGTTGTGGAACGTCGAACTCGACCGCAATCTGGCTGTCCGGAACTGTGAGCACGAAGCTCCGTTCGTCAAATCGCGTGCGTGAAAGCTCGTGGACGGCACGCTTCGCCGATTCTCGAGTGTCGCCACGAAGCGAGTCGACCGCCGCGACCAGCTCCCGTTTTCCGCTGTCGACGAGTGCGACCGCCACCGCAGTGGGGAAGAGGTCGGAGACACGAGTCGATCGTCCGGATCGCAAGTCGATGACGCCGCGACGCGTCGAATGCCACGGCTCGGCGCCCCGCGTTTGAAGGTCGACGTGATACTCGTACGAGAGATACGGTCCGTGTACGTCGATCACTTGCAGGTCCGCCGTCGCCTGTGTCGTCGGATCCTCGCTTCCATCTTCGTCCGGCGCGAGACGCTGAGCTCTGGGATGGGCGCTCCCATACTCGCGTGCAATGCGCGGCACGATCGAGTCCTCGAAAACGAGCGCGGAATCACCGGCGACCAAGTCGCGGCGATAGAGCCGGAATCCAACCAACAGGGCGTCCTGATACGACCGGTCGTCGTCCGCGAGATAAATCTCGTAGAAGCGACCATCGTACTGGGCAAGGGTAATCGGCACTCCGCGCGCGCGAACGGTGCTGCCCTTGGTTGCGATCCAGAAGGTGGAGTCCTGGGTCGCGACGAGGAACTCGGCGCGCGGCGGCGGACCACCGGCGGTGGATGATGCGCCATGATCTCGACGCCCGCAGGCAGCGATGAGCAGGAGGGCCCAGCAGAGGCAGCTAGAAGGCGATGGAAATGCCATGATCGCGGAAATATAGACGAGGCGCGGCACTCGCCGCGGTGCGGGGTACTAGAGTAACGACCGAGGAGCGAGATTCGTCATTCTTGGGACCTCCATCGCGACCGTTTCATTTAGTCCATGTGTGATATGCCTCATATA
>DATEGN010000311.1:0-2887 GCA_035280125.1 Gemmatimonadaceae bacterium
AAATGCAACTGCAACTGCAATAGGGTCAAGGGGGAGATATGACGGCCTTGGAAATTCAGCGTGAGGAAGACAGTGAAGCCATTCGCCTGCGCAGCGCACCCGATGGCAGGTTGATTGCCTTTACCCAACATGGACAGGTGACGGTGCGCGTGCGACAGTGCTTTCCGTGGTCGGAGCCGCATCGTCACCTGTCGCTGCGCGATGCCGAGGAGCGTGAGATCGCGTTCGTCGAGGACCCGTCCACACTCGGCGTCGCGTCGCGCGAGGCACTGGAACGCGCGCTCGCCGAAGCGGGCTTCGTGCTCGAGGTGACGCGCGTTGTGTCGATCGACGAGGAGGTGGAGATTCGCCAATGGGAGGTCGAGACGCGTCATGGCGATCGGTCCTTTCAGACACATCTCGACGACTGGCCGCGGCAGTTGCCTGGCGGCGGACTCCTCATCCGCGACGTCGCGGGCGATCTCTACCGCCTAACGGTCACAGAGCTCGACAAGAAGAGCCGGGAGCTGCTTTGGGCATTTGTGGACTGAATCGGGGGACCGGGGGACGGGACGGGCGATGGAGAGCTGTTCCCCGGTCGCCGTCCCTCGTCAGCTTCTACAATCGGTTCAGCCCAGCCAAAGCCGCGACCTTATATGCTTCCGCCAAGGTCGGATAGTTGAAGACCGTATCCCGGAAGTACTCGATCGTGCCGCCAAACGCGAGCACGGCTTGCGCGATGTGAATCAGCTCGGCTGCGCCGTCGCCGATCGCATGCACGCCTAACAACAGCAGCGACTCGGGATCGAACAGCATCTTGAGCAGTCCCGTTTCGTCGCCGAGGATCTGACCCTTCGCCAGTTCCTCGTATTTGGCGATGCCGACCTCGTACGGGATCCGCGCCGCGGTCAGCTGTTGCTCGGTGCGGCCGATCATCGACATCTCCGGCACCGTGTAAATGCCGTACGGAAGAAGCTCGGCTGCCGCACGCCGATGATTTCCGCCGAACATGTGGTTGCTCGCAAGTCGTCCTTGCTCACTGGAGGACGATGCGAGAGAAGGGAAGCCGATGACGTCGCCGGCGGCGTAGATATGCGGGACCGACGTTCGAAAGTTCTCGTCGACGGGAATTCGCCCGCGCGGGTCTGCCTCGAGGCCCGCCGCGGACATGTCGAGCAAATCAGTGTTCGCCTGCCGGCCCACCGTGTAGAGCAATGCACCACCATGCACGCGCTTTCCGCTCTCGAGGTAGGCGACCACGCGTCCCTGCGGCTCGCGCTCGACGTGTGTGACCGTCTCGCCGAGACGGAAGGTCGCACCACGCCGACGCATGTGATAACTCAGCGCCTCGATCATCTCGCGGTCGACGAAATCCAACAACGCCGGCCGCTGATCGATGATCGTGACCTTGATGTCGAGCGCGGTCAGCATCGAGGCGTACTCGAGGCCGATCACGCCCGCGCCGACGACAATGAGCTCGCGCGGAAGGTCGGGTACCTCCGGCAGTTGATCCGCGTCGAAGATGAACTTGCCGTCGAGCGGAATTTCGGGCGCGCACGCGGACCGCGTTCCGCACGCGATTAGAACATTCTCACCGCTGACGCGCACGACAGGGGCGCTTTCGGGCACGATTTCGAGCGTGTGCGCGTCGATGAAGCGCGCGGTACCGAGGAGCGACGTGACCCCGTTTCGGCGCAGTTGATTGCGAACGACTTCGACCTCGCGCTCGACGACGCGCTGCACCCGGTGCGCGAGATCGCGTGCCGAGATGTGATCGCTGACGACGTAGTCCTTTCCGTAAAACGTCCGCTGGCGAAATCCGGAGAGATAGAGGATCGCCTCGCGCAGCGTTTTGCTCGGAATCGTGCCGGTATGAACGCACACGCCGCCGGTCATCTCACGTCGATCGACGACAGCGACTCTTTTGCCGAGCTTCGCCGCCGCGATTGCGCCCTTCTGTCCAGCGGGGCCGCTCCCGATGACGACGAGGTCGTATTCGTATTCGCTCATCGGGAGTGGCGAGTGCAGGGGTTCGGGGTATCGCGTGGCGAGTCAACGAGATTCACTGTTCACTCGCCACGCGTCACACGCAACTCGCCGCCCGGTCTATTCCCCCGACGCTGCCTGCTTGCGACGCTGCCACCAGGCCTGTGGCGACACGGCGGGCGCCGATCGTCGCTCCAGGAGGGCGACATGCCACGCGACGATTCGCTTGGCGACCGCATCGCGCGACTCACCCGCGACGACCTCGAACGGGGCATAGCGCTGGGCGTCGCCGGAGACGCGGAACCACCACCACATCTCCTTCTTGCCACCGGCTCGCGCCTCGGGAGTGCACATGTAGGTTCGGCCGCCGTGCTCGAACTCGAAAGCTTCGATCGTGCGTCGCATGATCCTCCGTGGTTCCGCCAAACAGCGCAGCGCCACGCACTTGTGGCATCGCCGCATGGGCCGAATTACCTGGTTACGCTGGCAATCAGCGCCAGACGCAGTCACTGCTGTCGCTCGCGTTCCGGGTGGGGGAGCGCGACCTTCACCAGGCTCCGGCTGAAATTTGAGTGACCCTTCGCCGCAGGACCGCGGTGTCCACACGTCCTCGTGCAACGACGGAAGGTCAGGGGGTGGAGCGGTTTTACGCGCCCGACTTCCTCAATATAGCACCGTTGCGCGCGACGCGGGGCATTGATGGTAGCGGGCAGTGGGTTGAGGACAGTGGGCAGAGAGTAGAGCGCAGAGAGTAGAGTGCAGAGAGTAGAGGGCAGAGAGTAGAGCGCAGAGAGTGGGCCCGACACTCTCTACTCCCAACCCTCAACCACTACCCACCACCCACTACCCACTACCCGCTACCCACTACCCACTACCCACTACCCACTACCCACTACCCTCTACCCTCTACCCTCTACCCTCT
>DATEGN010000312.1:0-2793 GCA_035280125.1 Gemmatimonadaceae bacterium
GCGAATCGGTCCTGCTGCTCGATGAGGGCACGTTATACCCCGCTCTGCATCGCCTCGAGCGCCGTGGCTGGATCAGCGCCGAGTGGGGGGTGTCGGAGAACAACCGCCGCGCGAAATTCTATCGACTCACGAACGCCGGGCGGTCGCGTTTCCGCGCCGAATCGCCCGTCTGGCACCGCCACGCGAAAGCGATCGTCGCCGCGCTAGCGCGCACATCCCCAGAGCCGTCATGAACGTCGGTCGCGGTTGGCGTTGGCTGTTCCGACTGCCCCGCGACAACGCGCGAGCGGCGCGCCGCGACATCGCTGACGCGAATCTGAGCGATGTCTCTACATCGCGGCTCGAGGACTCCACATCTGCCGGACGATCTTCCAGGCTCCGTCGGGCTGGCGGGCGAGTACGACGAAGTCGTTCGAGCGCGACGATTGCCTGGTGGTGCGACCATTTTTTCGATAGCTCCAGCTCAGACTCGCGACGCCCCGCATGAACGCGAGATCGTGGCTTCCGTTGATCTCCTCGATGTCTCGATCGAATGCAAGGATATGAGTCCGCGAGCCATCCTCCGGCCACCACCAGGAACGGATCGCAGCGCGCCCGACAACGGGTGCTGCGTTAGGCGGCACGAGCACGGCGTCATCGGCAAACAGCCGGAGGACACCTGCGGTATCGTCCTGCAGCCATGATCGGACGAAGATGGAGTCGAGCGCTCGGATTTGCGCGCGGTCGGCCTCAGTGAGCGATTTCGCGTTGCTGCCGGCAAGCGAGTCGGGAGCGTTCCGCCTGCGAATATACGTCAGATCGTAGCTTGTCTGCCATGTATGTCCGCTGTCGGTGGAGATTTCCGAGAACTGCCGAACGGTGTCCGGTGCGAGCTTGAAGAACGTCAGCCGCGTGGGAACGCGACCTCGCTGCCCGTTAGGTGCCGGCGTATCTCCCTCGAATACCATATTGCCGTCGACGAGCCGGCCGCGGTAATCGTGCTGGCCTCCGATGTTGTCGACCCACGTCTGTCGCCACACGCCATACGAGCGATCGAAGATGTTGAAGCTCTGCCCAACCGATCCGCTCGGCGAGCTCCAGTGCTCGGTGACGACGCAATCGTTGTCGTCGAGTGTGATCGTGTTGCGCGCCGGCGGACCGACTGCCGGTTGACCCGTTGGCCGCACGTCCCAATCGCCGACCCAGAAATCGAACTCGCGAAAGCGTGGATCGTGTCGGCACGGAAAGACGACTGCGTCGAAGACGTCGAGCGTCCGATTCCACTCGGGGCTACTCTGAAGTGATTTCAGATGCGGATCCGTCCGCAGCGAGTGTGGCGGCACCGTTAGGCCATTGCTCGCGGCTCGGCGCAATTCGGCGAACGACGAGTCGATCTCGCGACGGACCGCGAAGAGTTGCGCGAGCCGATACGCGGATTGTCCCGCGGGCACGCCGAGTCGTTCACCTTCGCGCAGGTTTCGCTCCACATCCTGCAGGTTGCCGAGCTCGAGCTGCGCGACGCCGACACGGAAGCGTGACAGCGCGTGATTTGGATACCGGGTGGCGATCGCCTCATACATCGCCCGCGCCGCAGTCCAATCACGGCGAGCAAAGGCGTCGGCGGCCTTTTGCAGATCCACAGCTGGTGGAGGCCCGGCCGTGCTCGAAAGCTGAGCGTTTATCACGGCAGACGTGCAGATCAGCATCGCGAGCAGCAATTTGGAGGTCAACATGCCTGCAATGTCGCGATGATCACTCGCAGAGCGCTTTCATCCCATTGCTCGTTCGTCGACGCGCCTGTTTTTCAAACGTCGGACGTCTCGATCGGGAGATTTCGATGTCCCGTGGACTATCCGTCCTTTCGCGATACAGGTCCGATCGAGCGGTGCCTCGTCGTATTCCCTCGCTCCGCGGTGTGGATTCGGCACGAGGGACGTCGAGCGTTCCTTGCCGATCCGTCTGTCGCGACGATTTACAATGCGGCGCAGCGTTACGAGCGCTTCCCCGAATCGCCCGATGGCGATCGCTGCGATTGGTTCGGCGTCTCGGACGAAGTTGCCCGCGAGGTCGTGAGCGACTTCGACCTGGACGCGGCGAGCGGTGATCGTCCATTTCGCTTCGAGTGGGCGGCCAGCCCGACGCCGCTGTATCTGCGTCAACGCGGGTTGCTCCGTCGTGCTGCTGCCGGTCAGCTCGACGCACTGGAGGGGGAGGAAGAGGTCATCGCGATCGTCACGTCGGTCATGGCTGTCGCCTATCGCACGACTCGTCACCTAACGCCAACCATGCGTGCCGCGGTGCGTCACTCCGATCTGGTCGACGCGGCACGCACGGAGTTGCTGCGCTCCCTTCGCTCGAATACCTCGGTGTCCGACATCGCCCGCGCGATCGGGACTTCGCCCTATCACCTCTGCCGCAGGTTCAGCGCGTGCACGGGGCGTACGCTGCATCAATATCGCACTGAGCTTCGACTCCGTCTTGCCGTGGAGCACCTGGAAGATCCGGCGGCCGGGAACAACCTCTCGGCGATCGCTCACGATCTCGGCTTCTGCAGCCACTCCCACTTTGTGCGAGTGATGCGGCGGTGTGCCGGAATGACGCCGAGCGCCGTGCGTGATTTCCTAACGACGGGCGTTAACGCTCGCACTTCAGCACCGAGCAACGTAAGATGACGACACCCGATGCGGTCACGCTCGCCCGGGCGACGGAGCAGATGTCATAGAAGCGCTCGATTGATCGTCGCGCATGAGCAGATATCCAACCGTGCCGCCCTCGGCGTCGATCAGCGCGTGCAGCAGCATCGCCGGAATGAGC
>DATEGN010000313.1:0-5970 GCA_035280125.1 Gemmatimonadaceae bacterium
AGCCGAGAAGGGCGAGCCGAGAAGGGCGAGCCGAGAAGGGCGAGCCGAGAAGGACGGCAGAGCAGCGAGTCGATGCTGAAGGCGTCATCGGAAGCGGAAGGCCGCCGTCGGATGACGTTGAGCGTTTGGCGGGCGACCGCATTTCCTCAGACGCCACATCATCCGCCCTTAGCTTTGCCTCGCTCCTCTGCCGCTCTTTTCGGCTCCGCCCTTCTCGGCTCGCTCTATTCGGCTCGCTCTTTTCGGCTCGCTCTTTTCGGCTCGCTCTATTGCCTTTCAGCCGAATGTTTCACCGCCATCCGGTCGAGCGCCGCGCGCAGTCCTCGCGCGAGCGTCGCTGCGTCGTCGACCGCCCAGAAATGCATGAAAAAGAGCCGTGGCTCCTCGTCGAGCATGTGGCTGTGCAACGCCGTGATCTCGATATGATTCTCACGGAGCGCTTGCTGCACGCGCGGTACTTCTGAGGCGGTCATGACGAAGTCGCCGGTGACGGCCGCCTTGTTCCCACCAGTCGGCTGAAAATTGATCGCGGTCGCGACCCCCATTGCTGGTGGCAGCGGCTTGCCGCCTTCGATGATCGGCCGAGCGCGGGGAATACCCACTTGATAGGACCCGCCATTCACACGCCCGCTTGCGCCGAGAATTTTTGCAATCGTCGCGGTGTCGAGATCGATGCGCACCGGCGTCACCGCAGGGGGCTGTTCGAGTGGCGTCTGCGTCTTGGCCAAGGCCGCGTGCACAGTCTCGGCAAGGTGCGCGGCGTCGCCGTGGCCGTGAATGTGTGCGTAGAGCACGTGCGGAGATTCACCAGTTAAGTGATTGTGAACCGCCGTCACGGTGACGCCACCCTGTCGCAGACGATCGGCCACCGCGTTCACTTCGTTTTCGGTGAGGACGAGATCACCCATCATCGTCGCCGAAGATCCCTCGGGGCGAAACGCAACCCATCCGCCGAGGGCAAATGCGGGCAGCAGTTGAAGATCGCCGACAGTGACGCGCAGATCGCTACGGGGAAATCCAAAGCGCATCACGCCACCCGGCTGGGCGAGTCCGTGCCGACCGAGGGCTTGTTCCACCGCGCTCCAGTCGCCGCTCGGCTGAGCCCGCGCCGACGATACGGCGATCCCCAGCGCGACGACAACGGTCAGCGAGTGAATGGACCGACGCAGGAATTGAGTGTTCTTGAACATCGCGTCTCCTATTTGCGCGACTGCTTTCTGGAAGTGTGCGTGGAGGGTTGCCACCGAAATCGCTCGAGGGAAACGCGTCCGCGTGCATCGAAACGAACGCCCTCCTGCTCCAGTCGCAAGCGCTGAGTGAGCGACCCCCCTCCCTCGGTACGAAGACTGACCATGCCCCGCGCGTTGATCACACGATGCCACGGCACGCTCGTCGAGCTTGGTAATGCATGGAGAGCATAGCCCACGAGTCGAGGCTGGCCGGGCAAGCCAGCGAGCACGGCCACTTGTGCGTACGTCGCGACACGTCCGCGGGGTATGCGGCGAACGACGGCGTGAATGCGCGCGTGCGTCGACGATTTAGTCACGACATCAGACAGACGAGCCCGCGACAGGCATATGAGTTGCCAAACAACGGCGCGAACGTTTCATCGTGAACCCAACAGCGAGAGAGACAACATGCCAATTCTCACATGGATCATCGTCGGATTGGTTGCGGGAGTGCTGGCGTCGCTGGTCGTGGGCGGCGGCTACGGCCTCATTGGAGACATCCTCATCGGTATCTGCGGCGCGTTCGTGGGCGGATGGCTATTTCGGACCCTCAACGTGACCTCTCCGTTCGGCGGGCTCGGCGGCGTGATCTTCGTCGCGTTCATCGGAGCCGTACTTCTCCTCTTCATCCTTCGGCTTGTGCGGGGCGCGCGGTACAGAGCTTGAGTTAACGGAATGCGGGATGCGGCCGCGGCTATAGGGTCGAAGAGTGAGAGAATTCTAACCTTTTCGCACCCCGCGCCCCGCATCCCGCCACCCGCTGAGATCGAGGAGAGAGTCATGGATCGCGAGCGCGAGCTGCCACCGGTCGAAGGACAGCCATCGGAGACCCCGGACGAAGCCGAAGGCGACGCGCACACGCCATCGGTGGAGAAACCACCGAAAACTGCTCCCAATCCGCCGCGCACGACCACTGGCAAGATCACCGCCCCCAAGTTCGGCTCCGCCGGGAGCGGTGGACTGGAGTTCGAACCAGGGCCAGAGCGCGACTGATTAGTTATGGCTCAATCCTCGGAGCCGGCAACCCGGTCACCGGTCGCGGAGCCGACACGACCGCGTCGGCGGCGTTCTTCCGCGGCAGGAGCGGCGGCGGCCGAAACGCCGTGTGACCCTTGGTGTCGTACGGGACATCAGCTGGCGCACCGCCAAGCGGCCAGTCACGCGCCTTCTCCGGCAAGTCCGGGCGCGGTTTCGAGGTGATATAAGCGGCCACATCGTATGCCTCGCGGTCGGTGAGCGTACCTGGCTTGTCGAACGGCATGTTGTGGCGAATGAATGACGCCGCGCGCTCCTGTCGCGCCATCGACGCACCGATGCTGAACGAGAGCGAGCCCCAGAGTGCCGGCACCCTCGCCAGACCGGCCACGTTGGTCATGCCGGCCCCGTCGGCGCCATGGCAACGCGCACAGGCGCTGATGTAGACCTGGGCACCGCGAAGTGTGTCGCCAGCGTCCTTCGGCATGGCCGGTATCCCCTCGGTGGGCAGGTGAGCGCCAATCGGCACTCCTCTCGCCATGAATGCAAGGTATGCAACAATGTCGCGCATCTCGCGGCTGTCGTTAGGCAGCTTGCGACCGGCGAGACTGCGCGTCATGCAGTAGTTGACGCGATCTTCGATCGAGGCAACGCCGCCGGTGCGATCGATGTACTTCGGGTAGCGCGCAAGGACTCCCGTGAGCGGCGCCGCCGTACCGCGCTGGCCCTGGTCGAGATGGCAGCTCGTACAACTGAGATTACTGCCAACGAAGCGCGGCAGGCTGTCAGGCGTCGCGGTGACAAAGGCCAGTCCGCGACGCACGGCATTGCTCAGCGAGTCCGCCGGTAGCTCGGCGATGCTCGGTACGCGCCAGGCGGTCGAATCCCACGTCGTTCGCGTCGTCGAGCCGCTCTGCATCACATCGCGCGATTCGCGCGCGCCGCTCTGGTTGCAGGCCGCCGTTAACACCCCACTCATGGCGAGCAGGGAAAGGTTGCTGGCAAAACGTGTCATTTTGGTCGCGCGCGAAGGCGCGAAGGTTACGGACAAGCGCGAGTCGTCGCCACCCGCGATGCGTGGCGCGCGATTAGCTTTGGAGTCTCCGGTGCCCCACGCGCGTTTGGCGCGCGTCTCGCTTTCCGTGCTCGCATAGATCTCGTCGCTCATGTTTCGGCCAAGTCCTTTCGCTATCGTGCGCGTTCTCGCGCCTGTGTTGTTCGTTGCAGCCGCCTGCGGCGAGTCCGTCAAGGGTGCTGCCCCGGCGTCAACGCCGCAACCGTCCGCTGTGGCGGGGGTTCACGACACGATCCGCGTTCGCACCGCGACGGACACGGCGACTCCTGACACGAGCAAACGAGCTCCGGTCGCGGCAGCGGCCACCGCGAGCGCGCCCGCCGCCACGCCGACGCCCGCTCACGAACCCGCAGTGCCTCGCCCTCCGGTTCATCGCAGCTCCCAGGACAGCGTCTCCTATGCAGCGGCAATTCGCGCTGGCATGCGTCGCACCGAGCGAGGCGAGTGGCCGGTGAAGGGGCCCGAGCCTCTTCCCGGTGCGCTACTGCCCGCGCGCCGAATCGTCGCGTTCTACGGCAACCCGCTCGTTAAGCGGATGGGCGTCCTGGGTGAATACCCCGTAGACGAAATGCTCACTCGGCTCGATCAGGAAGTGAGCCGGTGGCAGGCCGCCGATCCATCGACTCCGGTGATCCCGGCGCTCCATCTCATTGCCGTGGTCGCTCAGGGCGACAAGGGTCGCGACGGCATGTACCGCGCGCGCATGCCCGACACTCTGATCGAGCGCGTGTACCAATGGGCGCAGCGCAAGCATGGCCTGCTCTTCCTCGACATTCAGGTCGGACACAGCACCGTTCAGCAGGAGCTGCCACGGCTGCTGAAGTTCCTCGAGCGGCCAGACGTGCATCTCGGGCTCGATCCCGAGTTCTCCATGCACTATGACAAAGAGGGACTCAAGCCGAGTACGAAGATCGGCACGATGATGGCCGCCGACGTCAATTACGCGGTGCGTACGCTCTCGGATCTTGTCGCGGCGAAGAACCTGCCACCGAAGGTGCTCGTCGTGCACCGATTCACGAAGCGCATGGTGCCGAACCCGCGCGAGATCAAGCTCGATCCGCGCGTGCAGATCGTGATGGACATGGATGGCTTCGGCCCGCCGTGGTTGAAATTCGATTCCTATCGGGATTACGAAGTTGCTGATCCCGTTCAGTACACGGGATTCAAGCTCTTCTTTCACAACGATGTGAAATCGGGCGAGCCGTTGATCACGCCGCGCGAGCTGCTGCAGCTCATCCCCAAGCCGCTCTACATCCAGTACCAGTGATCGGGATCGGATTCCCCGTTCCCCGTCCCTGTTCCCCGTCCCCTAGCTCAGATTCACGCCGACCGCGGGCTCCCGCCCTGACCCATTTCCAGTGCGGACGGTTATGCGCAATGGGACCGTTACTGTCACGGCCTCGCTCGGATGCGCCCCGTTCGACTCGACAATGTCGGCAAGCTCCGCGAGCCGAGACTGGTCGTCGGCCGGTGGCGTGAGGGCGGCTGGCGGGATCGCCGGCTCCGCGCCAGCGCCTAACGGCAAAACGATCGCGAGGCTCGCGTCGGCATCGGCCTGAGCGAGCAATTCCTGGATCAGCGGATGATCACCGCATCGAGCCGCGAGGCACAGCACAATCGCCGACGCTCGGGTACCGACGCCCGCACGCCAGACGACGCGCGCCTCGTCCTCTCCATCAACGAACGGCCTCCCGTCGACGGTGAGCACACGGCCGGCCCGGTCCCGCGCCGGCGTGCCACCACGGTGAATTCCTACCACCTGCCACGAGTCGTTGAACAGGGGCCCGCCCGATGACGACCACGATGTCTCGGTGCCGTACCACAGCTCGGCGTCCCGACTCCTCATGAGCAAGTTCTGACGAAGGATGATTTGCTTTGGCCTGCCGCCAGGATGATGCACTGTCGAGAGCCACTCACCCGGCAGTACCGTATCCGCGCTCGCCGATAGGCGCAGCCAACCAAAGCGCGCGAGGAGTTGGCGTCGATCCGGCGTCTCTGGCGCGACCGCGACGACGGTGATGTCGAGCTCCGTGTCGGTGAAGAAGAAGGTCGACGGCTCGAACGCGAAAAGACAGGCCTCGACGCTGTTGCCGAAGGCATCGTACTCGTGCCGAAAGTGGACCCAACTCTGTGCAGCATCATCCGCCGAAGGCAGCACGTGGTGGTTCGTCAGAAACAGTCTCGACGAAATCATGAAGCCCGTCGCGGATCCTACTATTTCGCTCTCGCCGTTGCGCACTTCGACACGCGCGACGGCGTCCGCGGCAATCATTCCACGCTCGAGGAAATTGACGTTCAGTTCATCGGTCCCCGTCAACAGGCGATCGATCGCGAGCTGCGATACGTCGGGCCCTTCGCCTAACGCCTGGACGATCCGTCGGCGCAGCGTCGGCGCGTCAGCCAGGGCGACCGCCGTTCGGTCGAGAAGCGCCCGTCGTTCTTCACGCGGGTCGAAGGTCAGTGCGTCTTCCACGCGGCGCATCTGCGTCTCGGTGAGCTTCATCGTCGAAACCGAGCGCTGAGATCAGGAGCGCGCGAAGCGCACGCCGGCCGTACGCAAGCGCGCGATCGCGTCGCATATCACGTCGGATGCTGCCACGAGCGAAACGCGGAAGAACCCTTCGCCGCCAGGGCCAAACGCGTTGCCCGGCGTTACCACGACTCCAGCGCGCTCGATCAAGTACTCGGACC
>DATEGN010000314.1:0-2660 GCA_035280125.1 Gemmatimonadaceae bacterium
GGATCGATGCGCGCTGCTGCGCTGACATTTTCAATATGAAACTCTGATGTCCGACGTCGAGCGTGAAGGAATTTTCAACGATAAACGTTCGGCGTCTACGTCTGTGCGCGTTCGGCGCGACCTTCGATGTGAAGCGTGGCATCTTTCGCCGCTTCGTCGGAAGTCCTCCCCCGCTCGCGCGCGACGATGTAGGCGGCGTACCACTCCGACCAGTGGTGCTTCGGCGCAGTCCTTTCGTACTCGCCATGGTGCTCCTCTGTTTCTTTGAGAAGCGCAACCAGAGTCGGAACGTCCATGTTGCTGAATCCTCGTCCGGGAAGACGCGTCTTGATCTCCTGCAGCAACCAGCTGTTGCCGTCCGGATCGCTGAATGAGGCCCACGAGCGATAGGACTGTCCGTCCGGATCTTTACCGGGCACGCGTCCGTTCGTCCCGTCGACATGGAGGGGGCCGTCGAAATGGAACACCTCGCTCATCTTGGCACCATGTGCGGCGAGATCGGCGCGCGCCGCCTCGATGTCGTCGACCACGAGGAAATTCCCTTGAACCGATCCCGGCACGGCGGTTGTGAATCCCTTGCCGAATATGACGGAGCAGGGTGAACCGGGAGGTGTCAGCTGCACCGCCCGCCAGTCCTTCCCGTTGCTGAAATCACCGTCGAGCCGCCATCCCAACTTCTCGTAGAAGCGCTTCGCGCGTTCGACGTCGGATACCGGAAGGACGACGACCTCGAGCTTGGTGTCGACTTGTCCATTGCTGACTGCTGTGTTGCTCATGGTGACCTCCGTGAATCAGCTTTCGGAGCGAGCTCTGCCTGGGTCGCCCCGAGTACACGGTTGACGCTGGAAAAGGATGACGTCGGCGAGCGCCCGATCGCGAACGAAGACGGCAGCTCTCTTGGAATCGCGGCCTGGCGGTCGGTCCAGAACTCTCGTCAAACGTCTGTAGCAACTCTTCTAGCTCCGTGTGACGGCCATCGTGCAACACTCAGTCCACATTGAGGCGACAGATCCGGAAGAAGCGTGAGGCTCGTCCACATGGCGGTCCAGTGAATTCCCCGTATTGATCACGACGGCGCGATCGATCAACACATGGTGCTGCCATGTTGTCGCGCGGAATTGCTACTGCCGGATGTGCGCTGACGATGGCACTGTGCGCTGGAGCGGCGAGCGCTCAGTCGGTGGACGCCAAGGAAGCGAGCGTGCTCGCCCGCGCGTTCGCGCCGATTCTGGTGTTCCACGCGGCGGAACGGTACTTTCCGGTCTCGCCGCTCTTTCCAATCGACCCACACAGTGAGCCCTGGGACGACGGCCAGGCCGTCACTGAATTGAGCACGCCGGACGAGCGTGTGCGCACCTATGACGAGCTGACGCGCGGCAACCAGATCGCGCATGCGTCGCTCGCCTACCGTGTGTTCGCGACGAACGCGCGAGGACGACCGCGAGTCGCGGTGGAGTTCTGGTGCCACTACGTGTTCAACGACTACACGTTCCACGGCGGTCTCGTCGGATGGAGCGCGGAGGACAACCACATCAACGACCTCGAGCGCGTGATCTTCGAGCTCGAGCGCGTACGCGTGCACGAGCCGATCACATCGATCGACTCGGCGCGCCGTGGCTATGTCATCCGCCGGATCATCGCAAGCGCGCACGACGGCAGCGTCTCGGCAAACGTCCTCGACGTCGACACCGCTCGTCCTGTCCAACCTCCGGTGGCCATCCTCGTCGAGAAAGGATCCCATGCGATGGCGCCCGACGTGAACGACGACGGCCGCATCACGCCGGGCCTGGACGTCAATGCCGCGAAGTTTCTCTGGGGAATCCGCGACCACGGTGAAGGTGGGGTTCGGTATCGCTCGGTGTTTACTGACGACCGCACCACCGGCGCGCGCCTCTGCGACTCGGACACAGCGGCCATCGACCATCGATGCGAGCCTTACACGCTGCAGTCGGCCGAGGAGCTTCAGGAGTGGTTTCACGGGCCCAACCTGACGGAGTCGGCGCGCGATCGCAGCGTGGGCCGAACGGGCTGGCTGTTTCGATGGTTCGGCGATGTCAAGGTCGAGGACCTGCGTATTCCCCGTGACCGCGCGTCCGGCGACGTCATCACCTCGATGACCGACCGTCGCGCCAGCCAGGAAGGCGGACTCTCGATCGGGACGACCCTCGGCCGAAGCCTGCAGCCGCTTGCCCTCGGCGCGCGCTGGGCCTGGATCACTCCTGGGCGATGGACTCCGGATCTGCTCGCAACGGGACACGTCCTGGTCGACAACAGACTTGGAGCTGTGGGTGCGGAAGCGAGCGCAATGGGCTTCTATCAACTCGACCTGGTCACAAAAGCGCTCGCCGGCGTGACCTGGGTCGAGCGACTCGATATTCCTCAACGGACGCTGGACGTGCTCGTCGGCGTCGAGTTCAGAATCGGGCGAGTGCGAATCCGTCCGAACACGACGGTTCGAGGCGGGCTCAAAGGCACGGAGTTCTCGCTGGTGTTTTGAATCAGCGTCCAGCCGATCACGAACGGTCGGGCTCGAGTGCCTCCCATATGTCATAGCGTCGCTCACCCGCACGTGGGCCAAGCGATGACGGTGCGCCTGCGGCCTCGCTCCGATCCCAGGCCCGCCCGGTGAGCCGACGCTGCGTGGGAAAACGCACTAGTCC
>DATEGN010000315.1:0-2456 GCA_035280125.1 Gemmatimonadaceae bacterium
CAGTCGAGGTGCCCGCGTCGACCATTCGGCGCGGTGGGCGACCCTTCGTGCGCGGCTCCGGCCCGCAACTCGAGGGCTCGCTGCCGGCATCGGTGCTCCAGCGGCACGCGCTCGTTATCGATTATGCGCGGAGGACACTCACACTCGCGGATTCGGGACGCGTTAGGCCGAGCGGGACGCCAGTGCCGTTCCGGCTCGACACGGCGACGGGTCTCATCGTCGTGGACATCACGGTCGACGGCCAGACCTATCCCGTAACGATCGACAACGGCTCAGCCTACACGTGGTTTCGTCAGGACGCCGTTAGGCAATGGCTGATCAGGCATCCCGAGTGGGAACGCGGCATCGGCGCCGCGGGCACCGCGAACATGATGCTCCGTGGCGAGGAGCCAGAACGTGAGGGAATTCTCATCCGTGTGCCGGAGCTCGCGATCGACTCACTGCGGCTCACGGATGTTGGAGTGCTCGGCGTCGCGGGCGGCAGGGGCGCCAACACGACACTGACGCTGATGGACTGGTACTCGAAGAAGAACCCCGTCCGCGTATTGGGATGGCTCGGCGGCAACGTGCTCAAGGAATTCCAGATCACTGTGGACTACCAACGTCGCATGATGTACTGGATGCGCGAGTCCGCCGCGGACACGGCAGACATGCATCAGCTTGGGCTCACGCTTCGCACCGCACCCGGTGCGGTGTACGTGGCCGCGGTGGCGACGAAGAACGGAAAGCCGACGGTCGCTGGTGTGCTGCCGGGCGACAAGTTGATCAGCGTCGGCGGCCACGAGCTCGTGTCCGGCACCATCGGTCAGATCTTCGAATCAATGCACGGTGCGCCGGGGGAGACCCGCGAGCTCGTGCTCGAGCGTCATGGCGCGCGCTTCACGGTGAAGGCGTCTATCACCGCGTTTTAAGGAACTCTCATTGCCACTCGGGCCGCCATACTCGCGTGGCGCGCTCCAGGACACGCTCGAATCTGGGGTCGTCGCGAATCCGATCCAGACGCGGATCCCACCACAGTGCCTGCGGCGTCCAGTAGACGAGAAACGCGTCGCGAGCGAGCCAGCGCAGCGCCCGATCTCCGTCGCCGACGCTCGCCCACGCAAGTCCGAGGTTGAGCGGCATGGCTCCGTGCTCGGCTGCTTCGTTCAACAATTCGTGTGCCCCACACGAGTCGCCGAGGACCGCGAGCGCCGACGCCTGCTCGGCGAGGAGATCGCCGCGAAGATGACCGAGCCTCGTGAGGCCAGCAGAGATGGTACTGGTCACCGTCTCTGTGTCGCCTAACCGTGCGGCGGCGCGCGCGAGGCCCGCGTGTCCCTCCTCGAGATCGGCATTAAGGTCGACCGCCGGCTCGATGCTCGATCGCGACAGATCGTACTCGCCGCGCAAGTAGCGCTGCCACGCGAGGACTCCCGCCAGCATGGCCGACACCGGGTTGAGCCGCACCGCGACCGCTTGCTCGCGAATCGCCTCGTCACGGGCCCCGAAGCCGGTGAGCCGCGTCATCGAAAGCCAATGGCGCGCGTCTGCGTTCAGCGGATCGAGGAGCGTCGCGCGGCGAAACGCGGCCTCCGCGTCGGGCCACCGGCGTCGAAGAATGTTGATCCCGCCGACTGAGGTGTGCGCGGCCGAGAGAGTGTCGTCGAGTGCGAGTGCGCGTTCGGCGCTCGGCGCCGCGCGCTCGATTGCGACTTTTACGGGCGCGTAACCGCGACCGCCCATGACGACCCAAGAATCGGCGAGTCCGCACCAGGCGTCGACGGCATTTGCGTCGCGCTCGAGGGCGCGTGTGAAATAGGCGATCGCGCGCTCCATCGACGGGCGCGTCCGTTGATGCCAGTGATATCTCCCCTGCGCGATGATGCTCGCCGTCAGTGCGTCCACCTCTCGATGACGACGCTGTGCCGTGTTTCTCACCGGCCGCGTCTCGCGGAGGAGTCGCATCGTCTCGGCGGATGGCGAGATGCCCAACTCCGCCGCGAGCCGGCTGACGAACGCGCTGCGGACAATCTCGACACGCGCCAGATTGTCCGCGGCGATGAGGAGCCTAACGAGTTGACGAAATGCCTCCTCATCGCAGGGCGACAGCTCGAGCACTCTCTCGGCCGCGGCGATCGCTTCCGTCGTCCGTCCGGCGCGATCGAGCTCATTCACCAGCGTCGATGCGGCGCGTGTCGCGAGGGCACGGAGTCTATCCCGCTCCGTCAACGCCCACCGATCGAAGTCGACAGCGTTGCGCACATGGAATCCGTCGAGGAAGTCGCCGTGGTACAGTCGGAGCGCATCGGACCATTGCTCTTCAGCTAACGCCTTGCGGAACTGGACGATGTCGGTCCATACGACGTCCGACGCGAGGCGGAGCGTTTCACCCCTGGCGACGATCGCGTCGTCACCAAGCATCTGCCGCAACACGTACAGCGAGTCGGCCAGGAGGTGGCGAGCCGTGCGCTCGTCAC
>DATEGN010000316.1:0-10774 GCA_035280125.1 Gemmatimonadaceae bacterium
TCCGCTCCCTTCATCACGCGATAGTTCCGCGGACGGCGATTGTGCTCGAGAATGAGCTCCTGGTAGAGGGCGTCGAGGTTTGCCATGAGCAGGTGCTAGCTGCTAGGTGCCGGGTGCCAGGGCTCTCCGTGTTCTTCTAGCACCTATCACCTAGCACCTATCCATTTCCTTCAATGCGCGTAAATCGCTTCAGCGTCATCCGCTCGAGCTCCTCCCGAACGTTTTGCTGCTCGATCGTTTCGAGCACGTCCGCGGCGAAAGCGTACGTGAGCAGTTGACGCGCCAACTCTCGGCTCACGCCGCGGCTCTTCATGTAGAACAGCGCTTGCTCGTCGAGCCGACCCACCGTCGCGCCGTGCGTGCACTTGACGTCGTCGGCGAAAATCTCCAGCTGCGGCTTCGTGTCGATCTGGGCCTTGTCGGAAAGCAACAGCGTGTTGTTCGTCTGCTTGCCGTCCGTCTTCTGCGCGATCGGATCGACGTACACTTTCCCATTGAACACGCCGTGCGACTGCCCATCGAGCACGCCCTTATAGAGCTCACGACTATAGCAGTTGGGCTGGGCGTGCTCGATCATCGTCTGGTGATCGCAATGCTGCTCGCCATCGAGCATGTACAAGCCGTTCAACGTCGAGCCGCAGCCCTCGCCATCGAGTGTCGTATAGACGTTCGTTCTCGATAGTGAGGCTCCTGTCGCGAGCGAAAATGAGACGTAATGGCTGTCGCGCTCCTGATGCGTGTCGATCGTCCCGACGTGATACGCGCGCAAGCCCTCGCGCTGCATCTTGTAGTGGTGCAACGTCGCGCCTTCGCCCACCGCGACTTCAGTCATCGCATTCGTGAAGTACACGGCGTTGCTCAATGAGACGTAGCTCTCGATCACCATCGCTTTCGCGTGCCGCTCGATAATGATCAGGTTGCGCGGATGCATCATCGACTTTGCCGCGACCGCGTCGGTGACGAAAACGAGATGGATCGGCTTCTCGACCTCGATGCCACGTTCGACCCGCACCACCGCGCCGTCGTGCATGAAGGCGGTGTTGAGCGCCGAGAACGCGCGATCGTCGTATCGCGTGATTTGCGCGAGCTGCTCCACGAGCACCGGCGCTTCGCGCCACGCCGTCTGCAAATCGAGCAGCTTCAGGCCGCGCGGGAGGGCATCAATGTTCGAGAGCTCGGGCGTGTAGCGACCGTTCACGAACACGAGTGTGTGCCAGTCGCTCCGGCCGAAGCTGAACTGCGCGAGCGCCGCCGGCTGCACGTCGCCGCTTGGCGACGTGATATACAAATAGTCATGCTCGACGATCGGCGCGACGCTCGTGAAATGCCAATCCTCGTTCTTCGTCGTTGGGAAGCCGAGGCGACGGAATTTCTCGAACGCCGCCTCGCGCATCGACTGAATGCTCGCGGGTGCGCTCCGGCCGTCGCCGTCATCGAATGTGCGAAACGCTTCCTCGAAGGGACTCATAGCGCTCGGGGGATCGAGAGTGATCTCGGTTTCCGCGTGTGCGGTCAAGCCCCCACCTCCGCCGGCTCGGCGCCCTCGGTGAGCCAATCGTAGCCCTTTTCCTCGAGCGCCAGCGCGAGCTCCTTGCCGCCAGACTTCACGATGCGTCCGGCCGACAGGACGTGCACAAAGTCGGGAACAATATAATTGAGCAAACGCTGATAATGCGTAACGACAATGAACGACCGATCCTTCGTGCGCAGCTTGTTCACGCCATCCGCGACTGTCCGCAACGCATCGATATCGAGGCCCGAGTCCGTCTCATCGAGAATGCCAAGACTCGGCTCGAGCACCGCGAGCTGCAGAATCTCGTTTCGCTTCTTCTCGCCGCCTGAGAACCCGGTATTCACCGACCTCCCAAGCATCGCCGAATCCATGTCCACGAGCTTGAGTCGCTCTTCCATGAGGTCGGCAAACTCGAGCGGATCAACTTCCCCTTCACCCCGCGCCTTACGAATCTCGTTGTACGCCGCACGCAGGAAATACGCGTTCGACACGCCAGGGATCTCAACCGGATATTGAAAGGCAAGAAAAATTCCTGCCTGCGCGCGCTCTTCGGGCTGCATCTCGAGCAGGTCACGGCCTTTGTACGTGACCGATCCACCGGTGACCTCGTACGCCGGATTGCCGGCCAGCACTTGCGCAAGCGTGCTCTTGCCCGAGCCGTTAGGCCCCATCACAGCGTGGACCTGTCCAGCGTCGAGCGTGAGATCGATGCCACGCAAAATCGGCTTGTCGCCGACAGAAGCGGTGAGCCCGCGGATTTCCAGTAGAGACATGTTCTCCAAGGTGCTAGGTGCTAGGTGCTAGGTGCTAGCGTGCCGTTCCAGCACCGAGCACCTCAGTAATTCAACCAACGCTACCCTCTAAGGTTATGCCGAGCAGCTGCTGCGCTTCCAACGCGAACTCCATCGGCAGCTCCTTGAACACTTCCTTGCAGAAGCCACTCACGATCATGCTCACCGCCTGCTCCGCACTGAGCCCGCGCTGCTTGAGATAGAAGATCTGGTCCTCTCCGATCTTCGATGTCGATGCCTCGTGCTCCACGATCGCGGTGTTGTTCGCGACCTCGATGTACGGAAACGTGTGCGCGCCGCACCGATTGCCGACGAGCATCGAATCACATTGCGTGTAGTTTCGCGCGCCGCTCGCCTTCGGCAGAACCTGAACGCGGCCGCGGTACGAGTTATTGCCCTCGCCGGCGGAGATGCCTTTGGACACGATGGTCGACTTCGTGTTCTTGCCGATGTGGATCATCTTCGTGCCCGTATCGGCTTGTTGACGATTGTTGACCACCGCGACGCTGTAGAACTCGCCAATCGAGTTGTCGCCTTGCAGGATTACGCTCGGATACTTCCACGTGATCGCCGACCCCGTCTCCACTTGCGTCCACGAGATCTTCGAGTTGGCGAACGCCTTGCCGCGCTTGGTGACGAAGTTATAAATGCCGCCGCGGCCTTCCTTGTCCCCGGCGTACCAGTTCTGCACCGTCGAGTATTTCACCGTCGCGCCAGGCAGCGCGACCAACTCGACGACCGCGGCGTGCAACTGATTGGTGCTGCGCTTCGGCGCGGTGCAGCCTTCCAGATAACTGACGTACGCCCCTTCGTCCGCGATTATTAGTGTTCGCTCAAATTGCCCGGTCTCGGCGGCGTTGATTCGGAAATACGTCGACAGCTCCATGGGGCAACGCACGCCTTTCGGCACGTACACGAAGGAGCCGTCCGAGAACACCGCGCTGTTCAGCGCGGCGAAGAAGTTATCGCTGTAGGGGACGACCGAGCCGAGATACTTGTGCACGAGCTCCGGGTACTCCCGGATCGCCTCACCCAACGACATGAAGATCACGCCGACCTTCGCCAGCTCCTCTTTCATCGTCGTGCCGACCGACACCGAGTCGAAAATCGCATCGACGGCAACACCCGCGAGCATTTTCTGCTCGTTCAGCGGGATACCGAGGCGCTCGTATGTCTTGAGAATCTCCGGATCGACTTCGTCGAGACTCGCGAGCGCCTTCGCCTTCTTTGGCGCCGAGTAGTAGCTGATCGACTGATAGTCGATCGGCGCATACTTCACGTTGGGCCAGTGCGGCTCGGGCATCGAGTGCCAGCGACGAAGCGCCTTGAGGCGCCACTCGAGCATCCACTCTGGCTCGTCCTTCTTCTCTGAAATCAGGCGGACGACGTCTTCGCTCAATCCGGGCGGAAGCGTATCCGACTCGACTTCGGTGACGAAGCCAGCTTCGTATTCCTTCGTGATGAGTGATTCGATCGAAGAGCTCATGCGCGCTCCAAGGCCGGCGCGATGCGGGCTGGACGGAGACTGTTATAATCTCAAGTCGTTGGCCCGTATTAGCTTGCGTCCGACCTTCGAACGCCAGGCTTGACCGACAGCCCAAGCGGATCGCCCGCGCCCGGCGGACCGCCCCTATGCCAGACAAAATTAGTCGGAAATGGGGGCAGGTGCTAGGTGATTGCTAGGTGCCAGGCGATGCGCGCTCGCTACTAGGGCTCTACGCCCTCCAGCACCGAACACCAATCATCCGGCACCTAGTCTTTGCTACGGTCCCCGATGGAGAAAGACGAGCGTCGCTATCGCCACCGCCGCGATCACGGAGCTCACGAACGCCACCGCGCGCATCGGCGTGCGTAAAGTGAGCGCCGAGGAGAGCTCCGTTAATGGCGATGTCTTTACGGCGCGGCCCTTCGCATCGCCCGCTCCCACGCTGTCCTCGGTCGGTATGCTCGCCGCGACCGAGGATTCCATTCCCTCGGGCAGCGGCTCGCGCGTGTAGCGAAGAAGAAGACTTGCGATCTGGATCTCGTCGCCCTCGTTCAGCAGCACTGGTGCCGACACGGGCCGGCCGTTCACCCGTATCAACGTCGCGTCGGACGCGCGAAGCGCGTGTCCACCCGCTTCGCGTCGCACTTCCGCATGGAAGCTCGACGCCCCCTCGTCGTCCAACACCAGCACGTTCGATTCGTCGCGTCCAATACCGGTCGAGATCCGATGCAACGACAGCGCGGAACGACGACGCGTGTCGATCAAGTGCGCCGTGGGAGTGGTCTTGACCACACGGCGCGTCTCGCCCGGCGAGGCCGCCCAGAAGTAAAACTCGGCGGCGCCGGCGGCAATTACGTCTCCATCTTGCAAACTCGACATGCCTGTCGGCAGCTGACGTCCATTCACGGAGACAATTGTGTCGCTCGAAAATGGACGGATCTTCGTGCCTTCGTCGGATCGGACGACGATGAAGTGACGCGGCATCAGGTCCGCGTGACGCAGTCGCCAGCTGGCTTGGGCGCCCGTTCCGATGACGACTTCCGAATCTGGGCGAAGCTCTTGAAGCGCTTCGTTGTACTCGAGCCACGTCATTGCTTCAATTCTCGGTGCGATGCCAGTGCCAATATCGGCCGCGACGCACTGCTGGAACGTGTCTGTATGAGCACGTTACATCAGTGAGCCAGCCTCTCCCTTGAGTGTCGACACAGCGACCTTCGTGCCGAAGCACCCAACGCTGCTTACCTGTACAACCCCACTCATTTCCATTTCGTTTCTGCCGTCGACACCGCATCGAAATGGTCGAGCGGCTGAGCGATTTGTGGCGGGCTCGTCAAGCCTAGCCTCGAGTCGAATCTTACGGTTGCGCGGCTCGCCGTTCATCGTCTACGGTTGCGATCCGCGTCTCCCTCTGCCTCATCGGCATGCCGCAGCGTTCACTGGCTTCACTTGTTCTCGGTCCCGTTCTCATCGGGATTCTCTGTCTCGCTCTCGCTTGCGTAGCAGGCGCGCGAACTGACCGCCTCGGCGACACGCTCACCGTCGCTGACACGCTTCACACCGTCGACAGCACCCACGTTGCCGACACGCTCCGGAAGAGCGATTCGACGCGCGCCGCAGCGGCTGACAGCGCCGCCGCCTCGCAGCTCGCTGTCGTCGTGGATAGTGCGACCCTCAAGCAGGGGACCTCGCAACAGGGTTCCGTATCGGGCGCGAACCAGGGTCGAGGTCATTCTTCGGAATGCTGCCAGACGATGCAGCTCCTCCATCACCATGGCGATCGTCCGCTCTCGCCCGTCGCCGACAGCATCGCGAGCCGGCTCGTCTTCGTACCGACCGATCGCAGCTGGTTTCCCGTTGCCTCGCGCGGCCGCCACATGCTCGTGGACATCGGCCGAGTTGATTTGACACTCAAGTCGGATTCGATGAGCCGTGCGGGTTACCTGGAAGCCGTGGCGCGGCTGTCGCCACTTCCACTCGGTGCGGTCTTGCGGCTCAGAGCCCCTTACTCCATCGACGAGCAGACGAAAGTTGTCGGCTTCGACATCTGGCGAGGACGGATTGTTGCGAAAGTGACGGTTTCACATTTGCTCGACTCGCTGGCGCGGGCCGAGGACTGGCTGCCGGCCGTTGCGATACGAACCGACACGGCACCGGGACCGAGAGCGACGAGCGACACGTCGCGGCACGCGACGACGGCGGTCGCAACCGGAGTGGGGCACACCGACAGTATTCCCCCGGCGCCCCCACCAGCTTGCCTTCGGGACACGCTGCCAACAGAGATCACGACGAGAGCGATCGCGGTGCGCGACTCGCTCGTTCGTTTTCTGACGGATTCCGCAAAGCCACCTTACGAGCGGCAGCTCGCGACGGCGAAGATTCAAAGCTGGTGGGTTCCCGGATGTTTCGGCCTCGGCCGGGCGCTCATCATTGCGAACAAGCATACGCCCGAAATGGATTTCGCCGTCGAGCGCGTTGCGCTGCTGGACTCGACCGGGAAGACTGTACCGCTGCGCATGGTGGATCTGCGGTTTCACGCGCACGATCCACTGTACGTGTTCGATGCCGATGGCGACGGCATCGACGACCTCGCCGCGCGTGGGCTTGGTGACCGCAGCGGCGGCCTAACGATCCTGCGTCTCGACGTTGCTGCGAAACGTTTCGTGCGGCTGGTGAGCGGGTTCGCCTGGGAGCAGTAGAGAGCAGCGAGTGGAGAGCAGAGAGAACAGCTCTCTTCGCTCTACCCTAACGAGCCTCTCGGCCAGCGTTCCGGTCCGGCTCTCCTCGACCATGCCACGTCACATCGGTCGGATGCCGATACGTCCTCTTGTGGACGACCGTGGCGGTCACAATACAGGCGAGCGCGAGCAGTAGGATGAACGCGGCAACGCCCCATCCACCGTTGGTATTCGCGGGTATGTAACGATCGACGTGTTGCATCCGTAGTCCGGTTTTGGCTGTGCAAGTCTAGACGCTCCGCGAAATGTAAGGGAGCAGTGCGCGATGTGAAGGTAGGGTCCGGTCCGCAACAGTGACGAAACCCTTACCACGCGAACGCTGTCTGTAAAGTAGTACGCTCTGTATTCTTAGCGACGCATTTTTTCGAGCTTGTTCAGTGGCAGACATTCGGCAAGACCTGCAGCGGGCACTCGGCTCCGCCTACACCATCGAGCGCGAGCTCGGTGGCGGCGGCATGTCGATCGTCTTCGTCGCCACCGACAACACTCTCGGCCGGCAGGTCGTCGTGAAGGTCCTGCCATACGACTTGGCGGCGAGCGTCTCCGTCGATCGATTCAAGCGCGAGATCATGCTTTCGGCCGCGCTGCAGCATCCGCATATCGTGCCGGTGCTCAGTGCGGGACAAGCGGATCAGCTTCCGTACTTCATCATGCCGTATGTGGACGGCGAGTCCGTGCGCGCGCGCATGGCGCGCGGTCCGCTCTCGGTGCGTGAAACGGTGAGCATCCTCAAGGATGTCGCGCGCGCTCTCTCCTACGCGCACGGTCGCGGCATCATCCATCGCGACATCAAGCCAGACAATATTCTGTTGTCTGGTGGCGCGGCTGTTGTCACGGATTTCGGTGTTGCAAAGGCCATTTCGGCTTCCCGCGAACGTGTTTCGCTCGGTGGTCGCCAAACGAGCAGCGGCGGCTGGAGCAGCGGAACCATCACATCCGTTGGGACGTCGCTTGGCACGCCCATGTACATGGCGCCTGAACAAGCCGCCGCCGATCCCAATACCGATCACCGCGCCGATCTCTACGCGCTCGGAGTCGTTGGCTACGAGATGCTCGTCGGCGCGCCGCCATTTTATGGACGCACGCCACAAGCGCTGCTCGCCGCACAATTGACGGAGACTCCAAAGCCGATCTCGAGTCGCCGCTATGACGTCCCGCCGGCGCTTGCCGATCTTCTCATGCGCATGATGGAGAAGGATCCGGCGAAGCGGCCGCGTACCGCGCAGGAGGTCGCGCGGCTGCTCGATGATCCATCGGTCATGAGCGGCGAGTTTACGTCGCTCAAGCCGACAGTTGCCAAGTCGCGAAACTGGCAGCGCCGTGTCTCGTTCCTGGGTGTCGTTGCAGTACTGCTCGCCGCGGGGTTGGCCGCAGGCACGTACTTCCGGACTCGTGAGGCACGGAACGCGACCGCCGTCAGCGCGAGCGCGGCGACGACGCTCTCGAAATCAATCGCGGTGCTCCCGCTCGTCAACATCGGCGGTGACACGAGCGACGTGTACTTCGCGGAGGGTATGACGGCGCAAATCACGACCGCGCTTTCGAAGCTTCGCGGTTTGCGCGTCGCGGCTCGCACTGCGGCGACTTCAGCGCGTGACAAGTTCACGACACCAGAGGAGATCGGCAAAGCGCTCAACGTGACGATGTTGCTCGAGGGTACCATTCAGCGCGAGAGCGGGCGTCTGCGCGTGACGGCGCGACTCATCAACATCGCGGATGGTGCCACGCTGTGGTCCGACATGTTCGAGCGTCAGGCGACCGATCTCTTCAAGGTACAAGACCAGATCTCGAACGCCATCGTCGATGCGGTCTCGCCCGAGTTGGGCGCGGGCGTCGCGCTCGCTGGCTCGTCCGCTGCTCGTGGCACCGATGATCTCCAGGCGTACGATCTCTACCTTCGCGGTCGATTCTTCTTCCAGAAGCGCGGCGAGGACGCGCTTCGCAGCGCGCTCGCCTACTTCCAGCAGGCCTCCACGCGCGATCCCGCTTTCGCCAAAGCGTACACTGGTATCGCCGACGTTTACGCCGTGCTTCCGCTGTATGCCGATGTCCGCGTGGACTCAGTCTTGCCACTCGGTCTGCGCAGCATCGACAAGGCAATCGCGCTCGACAGTGTCGTTCCCGAAGCATTTGCGTCGCGAGCGAATCTGCTCGGTGTCGGTTGGCGCTGGAACGAAGCAGAGCGCGATTATCAACGCGCGCTCGCTCTGGACCCGAATTATGCAACCGCTCATCAGTGGTATGGGGAGATGTTGCTCGTGAATGGCCGAATCGACGAAGCGCTCGCGCAGCTACGCCGTGCGACCGAGCTCGATCCGCTTTCGCCGGTTGCGTTTGGCTCCTACGGCCTCGCGCTCGGCATTGCCAAGCGGGACGCGCAGGCGCAGGCCGCGGTGAAGCACGCGCTCGATCTCGATTCGACGCTGCTCGTAACCCGGATGATGTCGGGCACGGTTCATCTCTACGCCAATCGCGTCGATGACGCCGTTCGCGAGCTCGAGAGGGCGCGACAACTCGACGCAACGAATCCGTTCGTGCTGGGTGTGCTTGGCTATGCCTATGGTAGATCGGGACGCACTGAGCAGGCGCGCGACATTGCTCGACGACTCGAAGCGGCGGCGCCGAAACAAAGCAGTGCCTCTGGCGCCGCGGCTCGTGTCTATCTCGGTCTCGGCGATAGCGCACGCGCCTTGACGATGCTCGAGCGCGCGGCGGCGCAACACGACATGTCATTCAGCACCGAAGTGCTCGCTGAGCCTTTCTTCGATCCCATCCGTCACTCCGCGCGCTTCGCAGCCGTGGTCGCTCGCGTGGGCCTCGATAAGCGATTGCTGCAATAGCTTGCGACGTCTGGCAGAGCCGATCGTCAATCGCAGGATGGCTTGGCGAACACGATTAGCCTCGCGGTTCGGGTGCGGGCACTGGCATCGCATCGTGGCAGCACTCGCGCTGCTCGGCGCCTGCACACGTCCGCGTCTCCCGATCAACCCTGCGCCGACGACATCGCCGTCGCCGGCGCGTAACGAACCGCAGCCAAAGACCGCAGCCGAGCCAGTGCCGTTGGCGACTGTGGCGACGCTTGGCTCTGTGGACGCTGACGCCGAATACTTGAAATCCCGGCGACTATTACTGCCCGTTGCCGGCGTACGCCCTGATCAGCTCGCGGATTCCTTCGAGGAGCCCCGCGATGGG
This sequence comes from Gemmatimonadaceae bacterium, assembly GCA_035280125.1. Classification (GTDB taxonomy): domain Bacteria; phylum Gemmatimonadota; class Gemmatimonadetes; order Gemmatimonadales; family Gemmatimonadaceae; genus AG2. The sequence goes on from DATEGN010000316.1 coordinate 9,718, forward strand.
ACGCGACGACATCGTGCGATCGACATCCTCGCGCCGCGCGGAACACCAGTGCTTGCGGCGGACGACGGACACGTGCTGCGAGTGAGCTGGAATAGCGCCGGCGGTAATACCGTGTACGCGACGGACTCCGAGTCGCGCGTCGTCTACTACTACGCGCATCTCGATCATTACCATGAGCCGATCGCCGCGGGGATGCCACTCGCGAAGGGCGACACCATTGGCTTCGTCGGCACGACCGGCAATGCGCCGAAGGACATCCCGCATCTGCATTTCCAGGTGATGCGAATGCCACATGATGGGAAGTACTGGAACGGAGAACCGATCAATCCGTTCCCGATTCTGCGCAGTGAGGGGGAGCGCCCTTAAGTTTCAGACATGTTATCGTCGAAGACCCGCGCCGCGTTGCGAGCGGAAGCGCATCATCTCTCGGTCACGGTTCACGTCGGACATCAGGGCGTCACCGAGGCGGTACGTCAATCGCTCGACGACGCCCTTCGTACGCGCGAGCTGGTAAAGATCCAGTTCTCGCGTCACGATGATTCGAACGTGAAGGACGTCGCGAACGACCTCGCTCGATCGATGGACGCGGATGTCGTGCAGGTCATTGGCCGTACCGCGACGCTCTACCGGGAGAATCCCGAGCTGAAAAAAGTCTAGGTGCTAGGTGTAGGTGCCAGGTGATAGGTACTAGAAGCTTCGGCTGTCTAGCACCCAGCACCTGGCACCTTTTATCTTTGGCACCTACAGCGCACCACCGAGGATGGTTCGAGGCGAGCATGCCCTACGTGATCACGGAAGCCTGCATCGGCGTCAAGGACAAGGCGTGTGTCGACGTCTGCCCTGTCGACTGCATTTACGAAGGCGATAAACAGCTCTTTATTCACCCCGACGAGTGTATCGACTGCGGGGCCTGTGAGCCGGAATGCCCGGTGACGGCGATTTTCCCCGAGGAAGATGTTCCGGCGAATCAGAAACAGTTCGTGCAGATCAACCGGGACGTGTTCAAGGGCGACAGTCCGCCCGGCCGACCAACGCGCTAGCGGACAGGCACGACAGT
>DATEGN010000317.1:0-6521 GCA_035280125.1 Gemmatimonadaceae bacterium
CTTTTCGTCTCGCAGCTCCGGGCGCGAACCACGACCATCAAGCTCACGCCGGGGGCGGCAGCGAGCATCACAATTCGCGTCGAGATGCCGGAGGTGTGGGACACAGTGCGCATCGTCCTCTCGCCTCGTGAGCCGCTGTTGACGGTAAAGGTGCGTGCCCTCGAGGCGCTCTTTCCCGAAGCCGAGATGCACAGCGATTTCGTGCTGAAGTTTCGCGGGTGGGAGATCCTGGACGAAGCCGCCCCGCTCTCCGACCTCGGCATCGGCGACGGCGCGATCCTGCTGCTGACGCATCGTCGCCGACGGCCAGTGCGTTAGCGTGCCCGTTAGGCAGCGACGAGCCGCGAGGAGTGAGCAGCTGAGGCGCTGACGGCCTCTTTCGCCATGCAACGATGTCCGTCGCCTTCATCTCGAATTCCGACTGCGGCCGTCACGATACGGGTTGGGGCCACCCCGAGCACGTGGGTCGTCTCCGCGCGATTCCGCGCGCTCTGCGTGAACATCTAGACCTCTTTCACGCACTGGTGCACGTCGAGGGGCGACACGGGACTCGCGAAGAACTGGCACTGGCTCACGATCCCCGATATGTCGATGCCGTGCACGCGATCGTCGAAGCTGGCGGTGGTCATCTCGATCCCGACACCGTCGCCAGCCCCGGATCGTGGGACGCCGCCACCGCCGCTACTGGCTGCGTTCTCGACGCCGTCGATATGGCCCTGGACGGCCGCGCCACGAGGAGCTTCTGCGCCGTCCGGCCTCCAGGTCATCACGCGCTCCGTGCGCGCGCCATGGGCTTCTGTCTGTTCGGCAACGTCGCCATCGGCGCGCACTACGCGCGGGCACGACACAACGTCGAGCGGGTGCTGATCGTGGATTGGGACGTGCATCACGGAAATGGCACTCAGGCCCTGGTCGAAGAGGAACCGAACGTCCATTTCGTCTCGATGCATCAGTGGCCCTGGTACCCGGGGACCGGAGCCGCTGAGGACCACGGGCCTCACGACACGGTCTGGAATGTGCCTATGCCTGCTGGGCTTCCGGCGAATCGCTACGTTTCCGCCTTCCTCGGTGCCGTGGACGACGCAACCCACGGCTGGACGCCGGACCTCGTCTTCATCTCGGCCGGATTCGATTCGCTTGCGGGTGACCCGTTAGGCGGCTTTACGCTCGAGATGGCTGACGTGGATCGTTTGACGCGGGAGATGGTGAGTCGGGCCAGGACGTGGTGCGGGGGCCGTCTAGTGGGCGCTCTGGAAGGCGGTTACGTCCCGGAGCGGCTGGGTGAGGCGTGCGTCACGATGCTGGAGGGGCTAGGGGACGGGGAATAGAGGTACGGTTGTTGATTTTCAGCCCTCGTGGTCGTCCTATTTGCAGGCTCCCATTGAGAAATTGGCGCGAAGGCAATCGATGAAGATCAGCCAGTCCGTACTCGGAACAAACGCTCCTCACAATGCCTAACGCGCTTCGGTTGTTCGGCATTACCGATGTGGAGCACCACGCGCAAGTGAAGCCGCTCGACGACGTCGAGCTTCTCCACTTCCGCGATGTCGCGGCTGTCGTCGCGCCTGCCGAGTACACCTCCGGGCCGCCGACGGGAGAGATGATCGAGCAATACCGGGTAGTCGTAGAGGACATCTTCGGGAAAGCTCCGATTCTGCCCGCGCCGGTCGGTACGGTGTTCCGATCGCGCGAAACGCTCACCCGCTGGCTCGAGCTGCACTACATCACGCTTACCGAGGCGCTGTCGTTCGTCGAGGATCGCGCTGTCGCTCGCGTGCACGTTGGCCGTGACAATGGTCGCGAGGGTGAGCGCGAAACAGGTTCCGATGTTGCCGCCGCGGCGGCCGAGTCGCTTCGCCTTCTGCGACGTCACGCCGTGGTCGCCGTCCCATTGAAATCCGAGCAGATCACCGGCATCGTTCTCAGCTCTGCGTTTCTGATCGATAGAGAGCTGTGGGAAGATTTCGTCGCTGCCGTCGATGACCAACGACGTCGTAATCCCGGACTCGCAATGGATCTCAGCGGTCCGTGGCCGCCGTTCGATTTCGTTCGCATGCAATTCGGGGCCTGACGCGATGCTGGTGACCTATGTTCTGTCCTGAGTGCGGGACATGGAATCGCGCTTCGGCCGCGGCATGCACCCGCTGCAACGATCCCCTTCCCGAGGTCGTCGCGGCGCCCTTCGAGCAGCCTGACGCGGAGATCTCGAAGCTTCGCCGCGCGACGGGAAGCCGCTATCGCGTCATTCGCCGTTTGGGCGGCGGCGGTATGGCCGACGTGTACCTCGCCGAGCAAGCGATGCTCTCGCGTCGCGTCGTGGTCAAAGTGCTCCATGCGCATCTCGGCAAAGATCCGGAGATCGCGGAGCGCTTTCGTCGCGAGGCGGAGTCCGCGGCGCAACTCTGCCATCCACACATCTGCCCGATTCTCGACTACGGTGAAGTCGACGGTGTCGTCTACACGGTGATGCCGTATTACGACGGAGGCTCCCTCGCCGACAAGGTGCAGAAGCAGGGCAATGTCGACGCGATCCTCGTCGCGGCGGCGGCGTCACAGGTCGCGAGTGGTTTAGACTACGCGCATCGCCATGGCATCGTGCATCGCGACGTGAAGCCGGACAACGTCCTCTTCGACGAAGACGGCAACGCGATCATCACCGACTTCGGCATTGCGACCGCACGCTTCCACGGACGACTCACCGCAAGCGGCCGCGCAATGGGGACGCCGCACTACATGTCCCCCGAGCAGGCGATGGGAAAGCTCATCGACGGCCGCAGCGACGTGTACGCGATGGGCATCATGCTCTACGAGTCGCTCGCCGGCTATCCGCCATTCGATGGCGCCGACTCGTTTTCGGTCGGATACAAGCAAGTGCACGAGAAGCCCGTTCCGCTCGACGAAGCGAACAAGCGCGTGCCCTCGGCACTCTCCACGATTGTGATGCGGTGCCTGGAGAAGAACCCGTCAGATCGCTACGCCCGCGGCTACGAGCTGGCGGATGCGCTGATCGCCTTCCTTGCTTCCTCTCCGAATGCGAAAGAGTTCGCGCGGTTGGCCCGAGTAGCGAGACTCGCGAAAGGGGCCTGACGGTCACCCCTCGTCGCTTCGCTCCTCGGGATGACAGATGCGGCTATTATTCGCGCATGAAGCTCTCTTTCGACTATCACATCGTTCACACCAAGCATCCATTCGTCATCGCCCGCGGCGGGTCGAGCGAGTGGAAGTTGATCCGCGTTCGTCTCGTCGATTCAGACGGCGTCGAAGGGTGGGGTGAAGCAGCGCCGAATCGGTTCTATGGCGAAACGACCGAGAGCGCGATCGCGGCCTTCGCAAAACTCGGCCCGGTTGCTGAGCGGGCGCTGACTGAAAATCCCTTCGCGCTCGAAAATCTCGAAACGGAGATGAACTCAGCGCTACGACTCAATGGTTCGATAAAGTCGGCGATCAGCGCGGCCGCGCATGATCTGATGGGAAAGCGCCTCGATGTGCCAGTTCATCGCCTCTGGGGCCTCGATCCCGCGAAAGCGCCGCTCTCGAGCTTCACGATTGGCATTCCGGCCACTGAAAGTGAGCTCGAGGCTCGCGTCGACGACGCGATGCAATATCCCGTGCTCAAGATCAAGCTCGGGAGCGATCGCGACGAAGAGATCATTCGCGCTGTCCGTCGTGCAGCGCCGACGAAGACCCTTCGCGTCGACGCAAATGCTGCGTGGACACCCAAGCACGCGCTGCGGATGATCGAATTGCTCGCGGAGCTCGGCGTGGAATTTGTCGAGCAGCCGCTTCCCGCACACGATCTCGAGGGACTTCGCTTCGTGCGCGAACGCTCGGAGCTGCCAATCATCGCCGACGAATCCTGCGTCGTTGCGACGGATGTCGCGACGCTCGCCGGCGTCGTCGACGGAATCAACATCAAGCTCTCGAAGTGCGGTGGTCTTCGCGAAGCATTGCGCATGATTGCGACGGCACGCTCGCACAGCATGATCGTCATGGCTGGTTGCATGATCGAATCGAGCCTCGGCATCTCCGCGGCCGCGCAATTCGCGCCACTGCTCGATCACGCCGACTTCGACGGTGCCGCCCTCCTCGCCGACGACCCTTACGAGGGCGCGACGATCGAACGGGGCGAGATTCGCATTCCGGATGTGCCAGGCCTCGGCGTGACGCGACGGGCGATGGTCGCGGCCTAGCCGGTCATCCCTCGTCGCTTCGCTCCTCGGGATGCCAGAACAGCTATCTTCCACCGATGCTCGTCGACGTCGCGCTACCGTTGCCGCTCTTTCGGACGTTCACGTACGCGGTAGAGGGCCGAGGCGAGCCGCTCCACGCGGGCACACGCGTACTCGTGCCGTTTCGGAATCGGAAAGAGATCGGCATCGTCGTTGGCGAAGCGCACGCGCGCGACGGTATCACACCGAAGCCTGTCGTCGCGATTCCCGACGACGCGCCGGTGCTCGACGCGTCGATGCTCGCGCTGTGCCGCTGGATCGCGCAGTACTATGTGGTTCCTCTCGGCGTCGCCCTGAAGTGTGCCCTCCCGGCGGCTCTGAGCGGTGCCGACGCGCCCGTCCCGACACAGAAACAGCGCCGCGTGGCGCGCATCGTCCGTGAGCTGCCGTCGCTGCTGCACCGCGACAACGTTTTCGCGCGCGCACCGCAGCAGCGGGCGCTCTTCGAGCTCATCGAGTCGTTAGGCGGACGCGTCGCCGTCGAGCATCTCGTCGAGCGGCTGACGTTCTCGCCATCGGTGCTGAAAGGACTCGTTGCGCGCGGCGTCGTCGAGATCGAGCAGGACGTCGTCCAACGAGACCCATTTCAATCGCGCGCGACGTCTCCGGCGCGCGCCCTCGTGCCCTCGCGGGCTCAGGACGAGGCCATTCAGGCTCTGCAGGCCGGTAGCGCGGGGGAAACCTTTCTTCTGCACGGCATAACGGGTAGCGGCAAGACACTCGTCTACATCGAGCTGCTGCGCACAATCGTCGATCAGCGCGGGCAGAGCGCCATTGTCCTCGTCCCTGAGATCGCGCTCACGCCGCAGACCGTCGATCGATTTCGCGGTGCATTCGACGACCGCGTTGCCGTGCTCCACAGCGCACTGAGCGACGGTGAGCGATACGACGCGTGGCTCGCGCTCCGTCGCGGCGAGAAGCGAATCGCCGTCGGTGCGCGCTCCGCGATCTTTGCTCCGCTCTCGAATCTCGGTGCGATCATCGTCGACGAGGAGCACGAGTCGAGCTATAAGCAGGGCGAAAATCCTCGCTATCACGCGCGCGAGGTTGCGATCGTGCGTGCGCGCACGGACGGCGCCATCGTCGTTCTCGGTAGTGCGACGCCGAGCTTGGAGAGCTGGACGAATGCGTCGACAGGTAAGTATCGGTTGCTCAAACTGCCCGATCGTGTCGGCGGTGGATCCTTGCCAAAAATCGCCGTCGTCGACATCCGCGCCGCGCAAATGCCGGTCACCGAGCACGGCGAGCCTAACGATCCATTTCGTCGGGTCATCAGCGAGGAGCTCGAGCTCGCGCTCGCTGCCTGCCTCCGCCGGGAAGAGCAGAGCATACTCCTGCTGAATCGGCGGGGCTATGCGGCGTTCATTCAATGCGGCGACTGTGGCGACGTCGCCGCCTGCCCGCACTGCTCGATCAGCCTGACGTACCACCGCACGCCGGAGCGGCTCGTCTGTCATTACTGCCAGCACGCCGAGCCGCCGCGCTCGAGATGCTCGCACTGCGGCGGCAGCATGCTGCGCCAGCGCGGTCTCGGCACGCAGCAGGTCGAGCGATTGCTCGCCGAGCGGTTTCCCGCGGCGAAGATCGCGCGCATGGATGTGGACACGACGAGCGGCAAGTGGGCGCACGCGGAGATTCTCGATCGCGTTGCGCGCCGCGAGGTCGACGTGCTCCTCGGCACGCAGATGATCGCGAAGGGACTCGACTTCCCAAACGTCACCCTCGTCGGTGTCGTCGACGCTGATGTCGGCATCAACTTGCCAGACTTCCGCGCGTCCGAGCGATCGTTTCAGCTCCTGAGTCAGGTCGCGGGACGCGCCGGCCGCGGGCCGAAGGGCGGGGAAGTGGTCATTCAGACTCGTGTGCCCTCACATCATGCGGTGCGCTTTGCGCTGGCGCACGACTACGCGTCGTTTGTGCGCGAAGAGCTGCTCGGGCGCGAGCGGCCGGTGTACCCACCGTACATTCGCCTCGCCAACGTCGTGTTCAGCGGGACGACCGAATCCGCGACCGCGCAGCTCGCGCTCAACGCCGCTGCCTGGCTGCAGAAGCTCGTTAGGCGATTTGCCGGCGAGATGCAGATCATCGGTCCGGCGCCCTGCGCCGTTGACCGCATCAAGCGGCGTTGGCGATGGCATCTCCTCCTCAAGGCAAACGCGCCGAGCGAGCTCACGAAGGTGGCGAGGTATTTCGCGGAGAAGTTTCCGGTGCCGAAGGCAGGGGATCTACGGGTGACGATCGATCGGGATCCGGTGGCGCTGCTGTGAGAACGGGTAACGGGGAACGGGGACG
>DATEGN010000318.1:0-2030 GCA_035280125.1 Gemmatimonadaceae bacterium
CGACCGGCGGCGGCGCCGTCTTGACCGGCGGCGAAGGTTCAACCGCCCGTTCGACGCGGGCGCTGGCAGAAGCGACTGCCGGAGCCGGCGCTGGCGCCAGCGGCGCAGCTCCGGCCGGCATCGTTGCCGCCGGCATCGTACCGGAGATGATCACGTCCGCGTAGAAGCGAAATTCCTCCCCGCCCACGCGAACAACGTCCGACCGGTTGAGCATCTGCGACTGAAGCACGCGAACGCCGTTGACGTACACGCCGTTCGTGCTGTGATCGTGCAGTAAGTATCCGCGCTCCGACGGCACAATTTCGGCGTGTCGGCGCGAGACCTCGTTCTGAGCGACGACCACGTCGGAACCTGCATCCCTGCCGATGGTGATCCCGCGCTCGGGCACCAGATACTCCTTTCCGTCAACCAGTGATACGAGGCGACCGCCGGAGCCGGTCGTCGCACGTGGCGCGCCGGCTCGCTTCTCGAGGACCGAGCGAACCTCGCTCTGCATGACGTGTCGCGTCGTACCGCCTTTGGTGTCTTCGGCGTAAAAGAGCTCACGCCCGGCGACTTCAATCTTGTCACCGTGCATCAATGGCGTGGGCTCCGCGCCGAGCGGAACGCCGTTCACCTTCACGGCGGCCTCGCCAATGCGTCGGATCACCGATTGACCCTCGGCGAGATCGATCACCGCCTGCGTCCCAATGCTTTCGTCATCCGTGACCCGAATATCGACGTCGGCACCCGCACCGAGTCGTGTCTTGCCTGGCCCGAGCGTGTGTTGACTGTCATTGATTCGGAGGACCGGCATCGAGTTGCGCTGGCGCGGCGGACCAGTCGCGCGCGGAGCGCGCGCGACTCCAGAAGTTCCAGTGACCGTAGCGAGCAGGGTCGGCAGAAACTACCCCAGCCACCCCGACACTCGCAAGCGGCGAGAAATGCGATAGTTGACGCGTTGCGCGCATGCAACGGACGATACGCAAACCGCTCATATCCCGCTGACGAGTGCGCTCGTCCCAGGGACGCGCTCGTTCCCGTTCGCGACGCCTGTTTGCAATCGATACAGCCGCTCGTACAAACCGGCCTTCGCCATGAGCTGTCGGTGGGTACCGCGCTCTCGGACTTGGCCATGATGCAGCACGAGAATTTCGTCCGCGCCAACGATCGTGCTCAATCGGTGCGCGATCGCGATCGTCGTTCGGCCGCTCATGAGCACCGCGAGAGCGCTCTGAATCTCCGCCTCGATCTCGCTGTCGACGGCGCTCGTGGCTTCGTCGAGAATCAAGAGCGACGGATCGGCAGCAATCGCGCGTGCGAACGAAAGGAGCTGGCGCTCGCCAACGCTGATCGATGCTCCCCGTTCACCGAGTATATGCGAGTAGCCGTCCGGGAAATGTCGAATGATGCGATCGGCACCGACCCTCGCTGCAGCAGTGCTCACCTGGTCATCGGTAAGAGGATTCGAGAGTCTTATGTTCGTCGTTATGTCGCCGGCAAAAAGGAAGATGTCTTGCTGGACGTAACCAATCAGAGATCGGAGCTCGTCAACGGCCATCTCACGTATGTCCACGCCGTTGACCGTGATCCGGCCGCGTTGCGGATCGTAGAAGCGCAACAGCAGGTTCACGATCGTGGTCTTCCCCGCTCCCGTGTGGCCGACGAGCGCGATCGTTTGACCCGGCTCGGCGCGGAAGCTCACACCCTTGAGGATCCACTCCGGTGAGTGCTCGCCCGTGGTGCTCGCGCGCGCGACATGCGCGATATCGTAAGCGAACCACACGTCGTGAAACTCCACCGTCACCTTTTGCGACGTGAGGCGAGGTCCGCCTTCGATCACCGCGAGCGCCGATGTCCCTGGCGCCACCGGTGTATCGAGCAGTCGGAAGATGCGCTCGGACGCCGCCATCGCTTGTTGAAGCATGTTGTATTTGTCGGAGAGGTCCTGCAATGGATCAAAGAAGCGCCTGACGAGCTGCAAAAAAGCCGCGACCGTACCAACGGTCAAAGCGCCGATCTCCACGCGACGAGCGCCCGCGACGATCAAG
>DATEGN010000319.1:0-4986 GCA_035280125.1 Gemmatimonadaceae bacterium
GCGCGGATACTCGATCGAGAAAACGACTGGCAGCTTCGATGTTTCGGTCAATGGCCTGCAGTTGGGTGCCTGTCATCTGCGCCTCCACGAAAGCGTTCAGTTGGCCGTCGAGAGAGAGACCAATGGGGCGATGAGCTGCACTATTATGGAGCGGCCGCGGTCCAGACGAAACATCTCGTTGTTACGACAGGGTGCCAAGCCGCTGGTTGGTGAGCAATGCCTGGGCCTTCTCCATGATCTTTTTCTCGCTCGAAAAGGCCAGCATCGCCTCTGCCGCGCTTAGCTCAACCCATCGCGACTCTTCAACTTCGTAGTCGTGGTCATCGACATCACCGGCCTGATACTCGAGCAGATAGAAATGCACGAATTTGTGAAAGCGCACGCGCCGCCCGTCGGGATCATTCCCGACGTACCAGTATTCGATCACGTCGAGCGGCGCGATGAGGCGAGCATCGATGCCGGCTTCTTCGCGTACCTCGCGCACGGCGGTGACCTCAGGCGACTCCCCCGCGTCCACGATGCCCTTTGGTAACTGCCACCTGTTCTTCGCGCCCACGCGCACCAACGCAACTTCTGGCTGCGCGTCGTGAGCCGCACGCCGATATGCCACGCCACCGGCGGACACCTGTCGCACGATCGGGGGATGACTCGTCGCCATATGCTAGGCGCGCATGGTGAGTCGCGCTCGCGGATTCATCGACTGATCGCAATATGCGGATCACAGAAATCTCTAGCATCCAATCGCGCAATTGTCGATGACATGTCTACCCTGACCCTGGTGGGATCTTGTTGAGCAGCGAGCACTCATCGGTCGACGTGATCATCGTGGGAGCCGGCGCCGCCGGCCTCGCCGCGGCGCGCGTGCTACGCGAATCAGGCGTCGAGTTCGCCGTGCTCGAGGCACGCGAGCGAATCGGCGGACGGATCTTCACGCGACATGATTCGTCGCTGGCTGTTCCCATCGAGCTCGGCGCCGAATTCGTTCACGGCGTGGCTCCCGAGCTGCGCGAGATCGCTCGAGATGCGGCGCTGGCGATTCTCGACAATGGCGGTCAGCGGTGGCAATCGAACGGCCACCGCTGGCGCCGCTTCGACGAGTTTTGGCCGCTGTTGAATGAAATCATGAGCCGTCTCGACGCACACCGAGATCCCGATCGGTCGTTTGAGCAATTCTTGAATACCCGGCCCGGAGGCACGCGACTGGCGCGTGCCCGCGCGCTGGCGCTGCAGTTCGTGAAAGGATTTCACGCCGCCGATCCCGCCCGCGCAAGTGAGCGAGCGCTTGCCGAAGGTGGCAGTCCTGGCGATGACGTTCGGGAGCGGCGCATCGGCCGATTTGCGGGCGGATACGAGTCAGTAGCAGCGTGGCTCTCCCGTGACCTCGGGAGCCAGATCACTCTCGGATCGGTGGTCACCGCGATCCACTGGGAGCGCGGAGCTGTGCGTGTCGACGCACGGCAGTCGGCAGGCGACGCGATATCCGACCTTCGCGCTCGTGCTGCGATCGTCAGCGTGCCGATCGGAGTGCTGCAAGCCCCGCGCGGCGAGACAGGTGCAATCGCTTTTCATCCGTCGCTCGATAAGGCACGGACCAAAGCGGACGCGCTACGTGGAATGGAGATGGGTGCTGTCACTCGACTCACGCTCCAGCTTCGCGAAGCGTTCTGGACGAGCGAGCGATTCATGCGGCGCACGAAGAGCCAGGACCTCGATCGCCTCGCTTTCCTTCAAAGCGCCGATCCTGATTTTCCCGTTTGGTGGACCGCGTATCCGGTGTCGGCACCGATGCTCATCGCGTGGACGGGAAGCACGCGCGCTCGCGAGCTCGCTTCGCTCGACGAGGACGAGGTGATCGACCGTGCCATCGGCGCGCTCGGTCGTCAATTTCGATTGGCCCCTCGCGAGGCGCGACGCATGGTCACGGCGGCGTGGACGCACAACTGGGTCAACGATCCCTACTCGCGTGGCGCGTACAGCTACATGGTTGTCGGCGGCAGCGATTCACCGGCAAAGTTGGCCCGGCCCGTACATGGAACGCTGTTCTTCGCCGGCGAGGCGAGCGATGCGGAAGCAAGAACAGGTACGGTGCATGGGGCCATCGCCAGCGGACGACGTGCCGCCAAGCAGGCGCTGCGCGCGCTCGATTCGCGCGCGCGGCACCGTTAGGTTCCTCAGCGTGACGCGCGCCGAACCTGATTGACGCGATTGATCAGCAGCGCGAGCTCTTCCTGTTGATCGGGATTCCGCTCGATTAAGTCATCGAGCAGCGTCTCGGCGATGGGATCGGTGATCATCGTGGGCTCGGGCGCGAAGCGCTTGTTGCCGAGGTGGCGCATCGGATCGAGCAGCACGGGATTCTTGAGAATGATGTCGTGACCCTCGAACTGCACGCGCACCGCATAGAACTTCTTGCCCGACTTTTCCATGTAGCCGATCTTCACGCCATTGACGTCGCTCGGCCAGGCCGGAATCTGATGCTCGCTGTCGTCTGTCCCGCGAAAGGCACTCGCTCCCGGCTCCAATCCCGAGTAGTTCTTCTCGAAGCTTCCCTGATACATCAGCGCGTGCTGCATGCGTGCTCTCCAGTTATGGTTCGCGGCGGCCGCACGGCGCGCCAACGGCGCGGCGCGACGTGGTGGAACAATTCCAGCGGTCGAGCGGAATGAATATGGTAGCAAAGAGGGGCGGCGTCCGGAACAGCTAACGATCGGAAAACTGCCGCCCATCACGTGTCGCAAGGAGCCATCGGCTATGCCTCGCCTCGTCCCTGCTCTCGTCCTCGCGATGAGCACTTCACTCGCTGCTGCTTGCGCCCGCACGAGCCACGTGCGCGACAATGAAGCCCCGGAGCCAACGGTTCTCAAGGTCGAGAACCAGGGATTTCCGGACATGAATATTTTCGTGATCGCCGAGTCCAGTAACCCCGTGCGTCTCGGAACGGTAACCGGCACCAGTAACGCCTACTTCACGCTGCCAGGTTATCTGATCCGCGGGATCAAGGAGCTCCGTTTTCAAGCCCGGCCAATTGCGACGACGCGAGGACCAGTGTCGCAATCGATCCTCGTGACGCCTGGTGATACGGTCGTGCTTGTGATTCCGCCGGGAGCCTAACCTTCGTCAGCCCGACAACCCGTTAGGCTGCCTTACGATCCTTTGTGGTGGCCGGGCGACAAAGGGCTCCAGGACGGGGGATCGCTCGCGGGAAAGCTCTCCTCGTCGGCTTCTTCAACGGGGTCTTGAGGAGGAACCTCCGTCTCGCGCGGCGTACGCGGGGGATTCGTTGACTGGTCGCCCTTGCGCGGTTCGTTCGGGGTTTCGGGTTCGCCCCGTCGATCTTCATTCGGCGTCATTCTCAACCTCCGTCAACACGAGGTGGCTCACGACGCGGGACGAAGCCCGCGATCAGCGTCCTGCCACTCCCGTGGGTTCCAGTTGACTGGTACTGCCCCAATGCGCTCGAATCGGATGCGTGGATCGTCAGACTGCACGAGCGCGAGGAGTCGATGTCCACCAAGCAAGAATCGCCGCGACGCCGATTCGACGCTGTCGAGTAACGTGTGCGCAAACTGCGGATCCAATCGCGCGAAAGCGTCGAAGTGTCGGATCTGTATCACGACGCCACCCTCGTCCGGCACATCGAGCTCGCCTAGACAGTCGATCCACGAGGCCAGGTTCGGCGAGTAGTACTCCGGGAATTCGAGTACTCCTTTTGCGTCCGCGTGAAAATCGGCGGCGCTTTTCCATTGCGCAGCGTCGAGCGTGTATGCGCGATAGCCGAATTGCTGAAGACACGCAACGTCTTGTGCCAGCAAACTGTGCTTGTGGTACAGCGTTACCGCACTGCTCTGCAGCAGTTGAACGTCGAGCCGCTCGAGCGGAGGCCGTTTCGAGCCTGCCGGCGCAGCTCGCCCTTTTCTGAACAATCCCATTGACCTGGATTCAGCGATCCGTGAATCGATCTTCGCCGCCCGGCAGATGCGCCGTCGCGTTTCTCGAAAATACCGAGTCCCAACCTGCTGGCGGGAGAGGCTGCTACTCGTAATAGCGACGCAGCGCGGCGGCGACTCCGTCGAGATCGGGGAACAACCGCCGTTCGTCGACGCCCACTAGATCGAGCTGATCCCGTAAACGGCCTACCTCGTCGGCTGGAATCACGTATTTGGTGAGTGTACCGCCGAGGCCGTGAACGTCGAGGAACGCATCGAATGAACGCGACTTGTCGGAACAGAGCGTGAAGGCTGCGGCCTGGGCCACGATCCGTTGATCGAGCGATGGCGGCTCGAGGAGACACGCAAAATCTCTTTGGCCACCTCGACGCATGAGCCTCCACGGGGTGAAATGTCCGTCTTTGCCGAACAGCTCGTCGAGATCCTTGATGAGAAGTGAGAGCGCAGGAAACTCGAACTTCTCGTGCAACAGCTTCCAATCGAGTCGCCAGATCGCACGATCGCGCTCCGAAACGTGTTCGAGCGGTCGGGTGGCGAAGAACGCGGCAACGAGAGGCGAATACGTCCAGTCCAGCAGCCGCGTCGGTACGCCGTGATGCTGAGCCGACACGAGCTGTTCCCAATCGTTGATCTGCTCCGTGCCGAGGTGCGGTCGAGAGTACCGGATGTAGTTTCGAAGAATGTGCTCTTCGAGATCGGCCTTGGTATGCGACGGATGCGTGCCCCCAAGCCGGTCGAGGCTCGTCAGCAACGGACTCTCGGCTTTCGAGCTGCCACGGTAGACGCCAGCATCTCGACGACGGCCCGTAACAGTATCCGGCTCCGAGGGCGTCACGCGATCAACGAACTCGCCGAGGCTGTGAATTACGACTGTGCGCACTTTGTGCAGGCGATTGCCGCTCCGATCATCGCTGCTCGACCATCATGCGTGAGTACCCAGGGCCGCTGCTGCCAGGGCGGATCGTGTCGCATGTGAACGGTGTGGCCGCACTCGAGATCAGCGACCCACTGTTGTTCCTCATCGTCGACATGAAAGCCG
>DATEGN010000320.1:0-14900 GCA_035280125.1 Gemmatimonadaceae bacterium
TGATCGACTTGTCGGCCCAACTTCAGCTCAGCCAACTGCGACGCCAATCGCTCGCCTTGCAGGCCAGGACTTGCCAAGGCTTCCGCGAGCGTCTCGAGTGCATTGAGCGAGAGATAGTCGAGCGACTTCACGGCGTCGAAATGAGCGCCAATCAACTCCGCCACTTCCTCCTCACCAAAGCTTTCAGCGTCGCTACGAAGTGCCGCCAGCGCATGACGGAGGTCACGCCTAACGCGTTCCGTCGATTGCGGATCACGTTCGCGCCGCGCTTGCGCCACCAGGCCCCGCAAGTGCTCACCCTGGCTCACGACCTCGAGCCGGAATCGCTCGGCAGGCGTCGTCGGCGGATGCGTCGAGGCGCTGACGACATGAGGCCCGCCATCAGCGTAGAAAAGGTCGGTGATCGGAACGATGCGACTCGCGTCCTGCTCCTTCGATTCGAAGCGCGCCAATGCGTCGACGAAGGCATCGCGCTCCGGAGACGCAGCGTCCGCGGGACGTTCTTCTCGTAAGGCTACCGACGCGTGACGTAGGAGTGCGGCAGCGGCGCGCAGAAAGGCGACGCGATCGGCGTCGAGTGGACCCTGACCGAGCTCGAGTGGTTTTGCGACGAGCTCGGCCCCAGCCATCACATCTGACAACGGCGCGACTTCTTTGATGCCTGCAACGCCGCGCATTGCGCGCACGCGACGAAGGACGTTGATGGCCGCGTCTCGATCGTTAGGTCTCGTGGCGAGAAGCTCGAGGCCCGCGGCGATGTTCGACGACTCCGCCGCGAAGAAGCCGCCGCCGGCCGCCGCTGTCGGCGTGGACGAAGTCGTCGGTGTCGCCGCCGGTGCGATGCGCGTCAGCTCCGCGGTGCGGTTCGCGGCGCGCTGGTCGTCGCCGGCGGACCACGACCGCACGGAGCGAATGAGGATTTTCAGATCATCCACCGTCGCGACGAGGGTTCCCGAGAGCGCAGGCGCCCAAGCGACGGTACCATCGCGAAGTCCTCGCGCGACGCGCTCCAACGCCGTCGCAAGCTCGGCAAACGGCGTGAGCCTGGCCATCGTCGCGCTACCGCGAAGGGCGCGCGCGCTCCGCGCGATCGCATCCGCATCGGGAGCACCGCCACCCGTGGCGCTCGCGCGCGCCAGCAGCCCGTCGAGCAACTCGACGTACTCGCTCGCTTCCAGGATGAAAAAGTCGAGGAATCCTGAGGCCGGAGACGGGGCGGTCATGGGAGAGACGCTAGGGCGAGAGACAGGGCGACAAGGAGTACGGGCTCGGGGCTAGAGCATAAGGCTAGGGTCCCGCACGTGGATCTCATTGCCAGCCCTAGCCCACGCCCCTCGCCCCTGACGACCGTCTGGCCTTGTCCATAACGTCGCGCAACTCGCGAACCGCCTCTGCCAAGCCGACGAAAATCGCTCGGCTCACCACGGAGTGCCCGATATTGAGCTCTTCGATCTCCGGAATGACGGCCACCGGACGCACGTTCGCGACCGTGAGACCATGCCCGGCGTGGACGGCGAGGCCCAGGCTCGCGGCAAGTCGGGCCGCGTCCTGAAGAGCGGTGAGTGTTTGAGCATCGCCGGCGCAGTGGGCGTACTGGCCCGTGTGGAGCTCGATGGCGGCGACACCCAGCTCGCGAGAGCGCTCGACGGCGTCCCGGTGCGGAGCGATGAACAAACTTGTTCGAATGCCGGCGTCATTCAGCCGAGCGACGCCTTTACGCAGTTTCTCGGGCTCGTGATGAACGTCGAGGCCACCTTCCGTCGTGATCTCCTCGCGGCGCTCGGGAACAAGTGTCACTTGGTGCGGCCGGAGACGCGTCGCGATCGCGAGCATCTCATCAGTGCAGGCCATCTCCAGATTGAAGACGGTGGTGATGGCGGTTGCCAGTCGCGAGATGTCGGCGTCCTGAATGTGCCGTCGATCCTCGCGGAGATGCGCCGTGATACCGTCCGCCCCCGCCTGTTCGCACAGCAGCGCGGCCTCGACGGGATCTGGTTCGGTTCCACGTCGGGCTTGCCTGACGGTCGCCACGTGGTCGACGTTGATGTACAGCCGCTGGTGCTTGGGCATGATTATCTTGGGCTGGCGCCTTCCCTTCACGGAGATCGCATGAAGTTAACTGCTCTCAGCCTCGCCTCGATAACCCTGATCTCGGCGTGCGCGACGTCGCCCTCGAAGGCGACGCCAGGCGCGCCGCTGCCTGCAGTTGCGCCGAGAGGAAGCGGCACCGGTGCGACCGACGCGAGAGCTGCGGTTCTGGCTTTCCTCGAGGCCGCGAAGACACAGGATCTCCAGGCGCTCTCGGCAGTGTGGGGCTCGCCCGATGGCTCGGTGCGCGATACCGGCGCGATTCCGCGCGAGGAGATGGAAAAACGCGAGCTGGTAATGCTCTGTTATCTGTCGCACGACTCGCATCAAATACTGAGCGAGGCACCGGCAGCGAACAACGAGCGGGTGATCGCCGCGCAGCTCCACCGTGGCAATCTGGTCCGCACGTCAAACTTTTATGCGGTCGCCGGCCCTGGCGGGCGGTGGTATGTTCGATCGTTCGACATGGAGCCGCTCACCGACTTCTGCAGGTCAAAGGGTCGCTAGTCGCGAACTCTGGCGGTAGGAGCGAGGTTCATGGCTCGGTCAGCTCGATCAAGACGCCGCCAGTGGAGGACGGATGCAGGAAAGCGATGGGCTTGCCCTCGGCGCCGAGGCGTGGCTTTTCATCGATGAGCCGTATGCCCGCGGTGCGGCAACGCTCGAGCGCCGCGGCGAGGTCATCGACGGCAAAACACACGTGGTGGATTCCCGGCCCGCGTTTGGCGATGAACTTGCCGATGGGTGAGTCATCGACCGCCGGCTCGAGGAGCTCGACTAGCGATTCCCCTGCAGAGAAACCAGCGATGCTAGCCCCGTCCGCGTCATCCAAAGGAACCACATCCATTCCGAGCACATCGCGATAGAATGGTGTGAGGGATTCCAGGTCTCGCACGGCGATACCGATGTGGGCGAGGCGGGCTCCAGAGAGGGACGAAGACGATTTGGGCAAGATCGTGTAGGTAGGCTGAGTCAGGAAAAGCTAACCTTAAAGCGAGGCGACAGGATCGAGTTCGCCTCATAGGCAAGGAGGATAAAGCCGAGCATGTCCAACGCCGTGGCGGTCACCGACGCGACCTTCGAGCAAGAGGTCGAGAAGCACGACGGTCTCGCCGTCGTCGATTTTTGGGCGACGTGGTGTGGCCCTTGTCGCATCATCTCACCCATCCTCGATCAGCTCTCCGTCGAGTACGAGGGACGGGTCAAGATCTCGAAGATGGACGTCGACGCCAACATAAAGACGGCGTCTCGTTTCAACGTCAGATCGATCCCGATGCTGCTCTTCTTCAAGAACGGGAAAGTCGTTGATCAGATCATCGGCGCCGTACCGAAGAAGACGATCCAATCGAAGTTCGAGCAGCACGCCCCGGTGGCGCAAAGCGCCGAACGCGCTGCGGAGAGCGCGTGACGTGGTGCCTGTGAGGGAAAGGAACTAGCTCTCGCCGCCAGTCCCGAGTCCCCAGCACCACCAGCAGCACAACCGTTTCCTGATAGCAGAGTCGAGCGTCCCTAAGGTGCCGCTGGTGGCGGACCTAGGAACCTGAGAACGCCTGGGCCGACACGTCGGCGGCCAGGCGTTGTCTTTTTCCCTCCGCATCACGATGCACCATCATGTAGCCAGTCTGCGGTATCCGCACGCACGCGTGCTGCTGCCGCGTACTCGGCTCGCTTACATCCACCTCCGCAACCTGCTGACCGACGCGAAGCGTGATCGGTCCGCGCGCGTTTCGGGCTACGTCGCTATTTGGCTGCCCGAGGAATTCGTAATGCTTTACATGCAGCGTGGCGAGGTGGTGAATGCAACGATACGCGACAAGAGTGGCTCGCGCGTCATCGCCATCGCGAAGGCGCTCGAGATGGTCCCGACTGAGCCGGAGTATGGCGAGATCTGCTTCCACGAAGCCGACGAAGCGCAACTCGCCTGCATGTTCATGGCGCAGACACGCGAATCGGAGGCGTGGCCAGACGGACTCGTCGTCGCTGATCCGGCCGTGCTTTTTCCGTACCTGATGGCCATCACGTTCGACGGTTCGGTCGAGATCGTCGCCGACGACAACGTGAACTATCTCCTCTTCAAGAACGGCAATGTCGAGCGCGCGTTCATGGCCGCTGGCAATCAGGGAACATTGGTTGATCGCGTTGCCAAGTTGTTCGCGCGCGAAGGTCGAAACAGCTCGAGGCTTCAGCGCTGGCCCGAGATGCCGACGCTGCCCGCGCAAGCTCCGCCGGCGCTCGTGCAAGCATATCGCGAGCTCGCCACGGGACTCGTGCAACGGCTCATCGCTCAGGGAAAAGAAGGTGCGCCCGCGATCGCGGAACAGGCACGTCAGAACTTGCTCACTGAGCACGAATCGCTCGAAGGCTTCTCATTCAACGGCAGGCCCGCCCGCGATCCGGTGACGGAGACCACGAAGCTCACGAAGGCGATGGCGGCGTGGATGAAAGAAGTGATCTGGGCTGCCGTCGATCACGACGTGCTGCCGCCGGAACAATTGATCAAAGAGCTGACGTGGGATCGGCGGCACGTATTTCAGTCCGCCGGACTGTACGATCAGCTTCCCTGGAGAGTATCCTAGATGGGGTGAGCGCGTCGGTCGTCGCCGGTCGACTTTACGTCGTCAGTACCCCCATCGGGAACTTGGGGGATTTTTCTTTCCGAGCTATCGACGTTCTGCGCGGTGTATCGCTCATTCTCGCCGAGGACACACGACACTCGCGGGTGTTGCTGGACCGCTACGAAATCAGAACGCCCGTCGCTTCATATCACGAGCACAACGAAGCGAAGATGACGCCGGGTCTCATCGAACGGCTGCGTGCCGGCGATGATCTCGCGCTCATCTCGGATGCAGGGACGCCACTTCTATCGGATCCCGGCGCACGGCTCGTCGTTGCGACTATCGACGCTGGGATCACAGTGACGCCGATTCCCGGTGCATCGGCGCTGCTCTCCGCGTTGGTCGCGTCCGGAGTCAGCGCGGATCGATTCACTTTTTACGGATTTCTTCCGCGCAAGGGACGAGAGCGTGCTTCGACGCTCGCCGAGCTCGCATCTTTGACACATACTGCGGTGGTGTACGAGGCACCGACGAGGTTGGCCGACACACTCGCCGAGCTGGAGGTACACGGCGCGGGGCAGAAAACGATCGCGGTGGCCCGCGAAATGACAAAGCAGTACGAAGAGGTGCGTCGGGGAACGGTCAGTATGCTCCGCGCGTACTACACCGATGCACCTCCGAAAGGCGAAGTCGTGATTGTGCTTGCTGGTGCTGAGGCTCCTGTCGTGGATGAATCGGATGTACGCGCACGTGCGCGGGCGCTCGCTTCGGAGGGCTTCAGCGCGCGCGATGTGGTGGCACGGTTGGTCGCGGAGCTTGGGGTACCGCGAAATAAGGCGTACACCATCGTGGAAGAGGAGAAATCAGCGTGAAGCGAGAAGCGTGGAGCGTGGCGCGCAGGATCGGTCTTGGAGCCGGCTTGGTACTGGCCGGCTCCGCTTTTGCTGCGCGCGCCACGCACCACGCACCACGCGCCACGGTCCGCGCCGCCCGCCTGACCGTCGCGCGTCTTCAGTACGACGGTGGCGGAGATTGGTACGCGAATCCGTCGAGTCTTCCGAATCTCCTCGCCGCGATACGTGAACGGACGTCACTCGACGTCGACAAGGTCGAAGCGCGGGTTCGTATCATGGATGACAAGCTTTGGGATTACCCGTTCCTCCATGTGACCGGGCACGGCAACATTCGCCTGAGTGACGAGGAAGTTGTACGACTTCGAGAGTACTTGCTGCGTGGCGGCTTCTTGCACGTCAGCGACAATTATGGAATCGACTCGAGCTTCCGTCGCGAGATCAAGCGGGTCTTTCCCGATCGCGAGCTCGTCGACGTTCCTCTGTCGCATCCCATCTATCACATCGTCTACGACTTTCCGAAAGGTTTACCAAAGATTCACGAGCACGACGGGAAGCCAGCGCGCGGATTCGGCATCTTCATTGGAGACCGTCTCGCCGTTTTCTACGATTGGTCCTGCGATTTGGGAAATGGTTGGGAGGACTTCGAGGTCTATCACGACCCACCGGCGCTGCACGAGGCCGCGCTGCGCATGGGCGTGAATTTGTTCGTGTACGCCGTTACGAGTCGACCGGTGCCATGACGCCACTCGAATTCGTCGAACGAGAACGCGCACGACTCCGGCGTCTGCATATCATCGCGGGCGCATCACTCGCTCTCGCCGTGACCTTCGCGGTTCTCGCGCTGGGCGTGCTCGTGCTCGGCAACGCGCGTTGGATTGCACTTCCGCGCTCGTCGCCCTTTGTCGTGTGGCTCGTTGTTGGAGCGCTCGATATCGCCGTCATTGTATGGAGCGTTCGGCGGCTGCGCGGCGACGTAACATCGACGGGCGTCGCGGCGACGATCGAACGCGAGCAGGCGTTGCGCGCCGGTGCCTTACGAGGCGCGCTCGAGGTGGCCGATCGCGGCGCGCTCGGCCGGCACGCGGCGAACGAGATGTCGAATAAGCTGCGCGGTGCAGGCGCCACGCTCGCGCCCACATCGCGGCGGTCGGCGCGTCGTCAGGCAGGGCGGACATTCGCGGCGGCCAGTATCAGCGTCGTGTTACTTGCCGCATTGACGCCGGTGTTCGGCGATGGGCTGCTTGCGCTGTTTCTCCCGGTGAAAGCGTGGAACGGGACCTTGCTTCCAAAGCTCGAGTTTCGCGGGCTGCCCCACGAAATCATGCGCGGGGAAGATCTCAAACTCGAGATCACAGCGCCTCGTCGTTCTCAGGTCACGCTCTCGCAGCGCACCACCGGCGAAGGCTGGCGCACGACGACGCTTCCCGTCTCACGCGATGGCCTGGCGCGGACGCAGGTCGGACCGGTGCGTGGTGCATTGACGCTCGTCGTCTCCGACGGTCGTGCGTCGACAGACACGGCAATCGTTAGGGTGACCGACCGTCCGTTTGTGGGCGCGATCTCGATGCGCGCGATCTATCCCGAGTATCTCGGACGTGCGTCGGAAGGACTCCCCGTTGGCGAGCCGGCGCGTGTGCCGCAAGGAACCGTTGTCGACATCGCCGGTCGAGCATCCACGGAATTGAAGAATGTTCGCCTCGTGAGCCCGAAGTCATCCATCGAGCTCCATCCGAACGGCCATGCATTCACTGGCCGCTTTACGGCGACGCAGACCGGGAAGTGGAACTGGAGCGCGGTCGGCTCGTTCGGGCCTATTGCCGATGTACCGCTTCCGCTCGAGCTCGAGGTCGTACCCGATTCGGCTCCGCGCGTCGAGCTCGTGTCGCCGGCGAGCGACACGCTCGTGGCGGGTAGCGATCGCATTCCGCTTCGCCTAACGGTGACGGACGATCACGGCATCGCACGCGTCGAGCTCGAGAGCTGGAAGCAGGGCAACGGCACGCAGCAACCGAAACTGGTGCAACTCTTATCGGGGCCGCAAGCAACCGTCTGGAATGGCGCCGTGTTTCTGGACCTCGCGCCGCGCGAACTTCAGCCTGGCGACGCGCTGCATGTGAAGGTGGTGGCGACGGACAACTCACCGTGGGCGCAAAAAGGCGCGAGTCGGGAGCTACTCCTCAAGATTCCAACGATGGAAGAGCGACGCGCCATGGCGCGCGATGCTGCCGACTCAGCGGTGCGGGAAGCACAATCGGCCGCATCCGCGCAGCGCGCACTGCAACAGCGCACCGACGATGCAGCGCGAGACCGCGGCCAGCGAGGGAACAGCAACCGCAACGGAGACAACTCGTCATCGTCCGACTCCAAGGCGAGTGGCGGCGACAAGGGATCGATGAGCTATGAGGCGGCCGAGCAGGCGCGCGCCGTTGCGAAAGATCAGCGCGCCCTCACCGACCGCGTCAAGAGCCTCGAAGAGCAGGCGAAGGCGCTCGAGCAGCAGCTCAAGCAGGCGGGCGCTCTGGACAGCACTCTCGCGCGCCAACTACGCGATGCCCAGGAACTGTTGCGACAGGCGCTCACGCCCGAGCTCATGGAGCAGATGAAGAAGCTCGAAGACGCCGCGCAGCAGCTCTCTGGCGATCAGGCTCGTCAGGCGATGAAAGACCTTGCCGCCATGCAGCAGCGACTGCGCGAGCAGCTCGAGAAGAGTGCGGAGATGCTGAAGCGCGCCGCTTTTGAAGGCGCGATGCAGACTCTCAAAGACGAAGCGAAGGACATCGCCGATCGCGAGCGCAAGCTCGCTGACAGTGCGAAGGCAAAAGGCGACAGCGCGAGCGAAGCACAGCAAAACCAGGCGCGCCAGCTCGCTGAGCGCTCCGATCGTTTCAGCGACGAGGTGAAGAAGCTCGAGGACCGCCTCGCCCGCGAAAAGGCGGACCCCGGCGCAAAGCGCGCCGACGAAGCTCGACAGCACGGGGAAGCGTCGGCCGAGAAGATGAAGCAAGCCGCGGGTGATCGTTCGACCGCGAACCAGCAACAGAATGGACGTGATTCGTTGCGCGCGGGAACGCAGCCTAACGAGCAGCAAAGATCGACGGATAAGCAACGGCAGAACGGCAAGCAGAGCTCACAGACCCAGGCTGGCGGCGATCAGCAGCGCGGCGACGGCCAGCAGAGCGCGCAGGGGCAGAACGGCAAGCCGTCGAATAGCGCGCAAGGTCAACGTGGCCAGCAGGGTCAGTCCGGCCAGCGTGGGCAGAACGGGCAGCAGGGCGGCGATATGCAGGAGAATACGCGCGATGCCGCCGCGCAGATGGAGCAGGCCGCACAAGCGATGCAGGACGCGCGCGACGCCCAGGTCTCCGAATGGAAAAAGGAGCTCACCGGCGATCTCGATCAGACGATCCAGGAGCTGTTGCAGATGGCGCGGGAAGAGTCCGCGATGGAGCAAAAGGCGCGATCCGGTGACGGCAAGAACGACGAAATGCGCGGCCAGCAGAGCGCGGTGAAGCAGGGCGTCGACGAAGCCGCGCAACGTATGCAGAAGGCAGGTCAAAAGTCGTCGCTTCTCTCCGGCAGATCGCAGCGTGCGATGGCGGAGGCGCAGCAGAAGGTTGCTCAGGCTACGCAACAGATGACGGACCAGCGTGGCGCGTCGCAATCGGCCAACTCGCTAGGTGAAGCAGCCGAGTCGCTGAACCGCGCAGCGGCGTCGTTGGCGCGCGACCGAGAGCGCGTGAACAGTGCCTCCTCGGCATCCGGGTTCTCCGAGATGCTGCAGCAGCTGCAGGAGATGGCCAAGAAACAAGGATCCATCAATGCCCAGGCACAAGGTCTCATGCCGATGCCGGGCGGCCAGATGTCGAGTGAAATGCAAGCGACGGCGCGTGCGCTCGCCCGTCAGCAGCGCAGCGTTGCGCAGCAACTCGACGAGATGGGTGAAGGCGCTGGCGGCGATCGTGCGGCGCAGCTCGCGAGAGAAGCACGTCAGCTCGCCGACGCGCTGGAGGGCGGCCGGATTGACGGAACGACGCTCGCGCGTCAGCAGCAACTCTTCCGTCGTCTACTCGATGCGGGACGCTCGCTCGAGAAAGACGAACGGGAGGATAGCAACAAGCGCGAAGCGAAGGCGGCCAAGGGCGACGAACTCTTCACACCGATGAACACGGACGCGACGGGAAAGAACGCATCAAAGTTCCGTGAGCCGAACTGGAACGAGCTGCGGGGACTCACCGCCGACGAACGACGGGCGATCCTGGATTACTTCAAGCGCATCAATGAACAGAAACCGTGACGCGTGGCGCGTGGCCCGTGGTGCGCGCATCGCGTTGATTGCCGCGGTGCTTTTCGCGCCACGCGCCACGATTCAGGCGCAACTCAGCGGTGACTCGACAGCCTTTTATAAAGCGCTCGAGCTCGAAAGCGCCGGAAAATACAAAGAAGCCGCGCCACTGTTTCGCGCGGCGCTGAACACGCAAAGTGCCGTGAGCGCGCTGCTCGGACTCGAGCGCGTCTACGCCGAGCTGGGTTGGAGCGACTCGTTGCTTGCTCCGCTCGATACTCTCATCCGGCGTAATCCGCGCGAGACGGTTTACCGCAGCGTGCAGTTGCGGACGTTGCAGTCGCTGGGTCACGAAAACCAACTGCACGTCGCGATCGACCGTTGGGTGAGAGAGCTCCCCGGCGACCCGTCGCCCTATCGCGAGTATTCGCGCTTGCTCCTCCAGCGCGGCCTTACCGCGTCCGCCGACAGCGTCATTCGTCAGGCGCGACAAGTTCTTGGATCGACCACCGACTTACAGCTCGAGATTGCGCAGCTCCGCGCGGCGATGGGCTTGTGGGAAGAATCGGCGACCGCATGGCGATCGGCGCTGGCGACGTCGCCGTACCTCGAACAAGCGGCGATCTACGCCTTGATGCCAACCCCGGTGGGGACGCGCAGCGCCGTTAGGCAGGTCTTACTCGCGTCGCCGGTCGACGTGCCGGCCCGCCGGGCGCTCGCCGGGCTCGAAATGGGATGGGGCTCTCCCACCGATGGCTGGATTGCGCTCAAGGATCTCACGCCAGATAGCGCAAGCGTCGCTGCCTGGACTGATTTTGCGACGCGAGCCGAAGCCGAGGAGCGATGGCCACTGGCGCGCGACGCGCTCGTCGCAGCCCTACGCTGGCGTCGAACGCCCGAGCTCACACTTCGCGCCGCGAACGCTGCGGTGCGAGCGGCCGATCCCGGAACCGCCCTGGCACTCCTGCGCCTCGACGCCCCGGTGACAGATTCTGCACGTGCCGCGCGAACGACGGTGCCACTTCAGGCGCGCGCGTTGGCGATGATCGGTCGTCCGGGTGCGGCTGAGCGACTCGTCGAGCAATATGACCGCTGGTTCACTCCTGGCACCCGGACCGCGCTCACACGCGCCGTGGCGCTCGGCTGGGTGCGATCGGGCGACATGGCGCGCGCCCGTGCGTCGCTCGCGACCGCCGGTACTGAAGGAGACTCGAGCGACGCGGCTGGTTGGCTCGCCCTGTACGACGGGAATCTCAAAACAGCGCGTGTTCTTCTTCGGACGAGCACCGAAGCGACCCCAGAGCTGGCGAGCGCGCTTGCTATCATCGCACGCATTCACGCCGACAGCGCGCCCGCGTTAGGCAAGGCGTTTCTGCATCTGGCGCGTAACGATACTGTCGGCGCCGCAACGGCGTTCGCCGAGGCCGCGGAGCGCCAGGCCAGCGGCGACGCGACGTCGATTCTGCTCGCAACCGCGGCGCAGCTTCGCGCCGCACTCAAGGATGACGCGCAGGCGATGTTGCTTTGGCGGCGAATTGTCGAACAACAGAGCACGACGCCGGAAGCCCCATCGGCCGAGCTGGAATGGGCGCGCGCCCTTCGTCGCCACGGTGACGCCGCGGGCGCATCCGCACGGCTCGAGCACCTGATTCTCACCTACCCGCAGAGCGCACTCGTGCCACAGGCGCGTCGCGAGCTGGATCTGGTCCGATCCGGCATTCCAGGTACGACATGATGAGTTTTTCAATCGCTCGGCGCGCCGTGCTCGCGCTGCTGATTTCGATGGTTGCCGCCCCGGCGATCTTCGCGCAGCGGCTGCTCGTCCCGATGGATGACGCTCAACAGGATCATCTGAAAGCGTACGGTATCACATACAACGCCCTCAAGGACGGGTTGAGCGGCGAATGGTTGCTCAACTATCGCGGTGGAGCGTTCCTGCTTCCGGACACGCCCGAGCTGCGCAAGCGCGCAGCGCTTGCCGGCGTGACATTCGAAGTCATTGACGATGCGCAACTCGGCGCGATTCGCGGCGAGATCGCGAATAGCAACATGGAGACGGTGCCGCTGGAGAAGGCGCCGAAGATTGCGGTCTACTCGCCGCCGGAGGCGTTACCCTGGGACGACGCGGTGACGCTGGCCCTCAAGTACGCCGGCATCGACTACACGCGTATTTATGACGACGAAGTCGAACATGGCGATCTCACGAAGTATGAGTGGCTCCATCTGCATCACGAGGACTTCACGGGGCAGTTGAACAAGTTCTATTTGACGTACCGGGAAGCACCGTGGTTCATCGAGCTGATGCAGCAGAATCTCACGGCGGCCAAGCGTCTCGGCTTCGCCAACATTCCGGCATTGAAAAAGGATGTTGCGGAGAAGATTCGCCAGTTCGTCGAGCGCGGCGGGTTTCTTTTCGCAATGTGCGGTGCGACAGAAACGCTGGAGCTCGCAATCGCCGGCCACGACGTGGATTTAGCATCGGCTTACATCGACGGAACGCCGATGGACGACGATGCCGACCGCAAGATGGATTGGAAGCGGAGCTTCGCTTTCCGCGACGCGCATCTCGAGCACTCGCCCTTCGTGAACTCGATGAGCGACATCGATGGCCATCAGGTCAACGTACCTGGCCGTCGCCAGCCTCTCGGGACGTTCACGCTCTTCAATTTCTCGGCGAAGTTCGATCCGGTACCATCGATGCTCGTTCAGGATCATCGCTCGGTGGTCAGCGACTTCTACGGAGTAACGACGAGCTTCAATCGCTCCGTTCTCAAGCCGGGTGACGTGGTCCTCGCCGAGGAACCGGGTGCCCCATGGGTGAAGTACATCCACGGCGATTACGGGAAGGGAACCTGGACATACTATGGCGGCCACGACCCGGAAGACCCGCAGCACGCAATCGGAAACGCGCCGACGGATCTGTCGCTTCACAAGAATTCGCCTGGATACAGGCTGATCCTGAACAACGTTCTGTTCCCGGCGGCGAAGAAGAAACCCCTGAAGACCTAAGAACAAAAAGGCGAGCCGGTGAACGCGGACGGCGTCGTGAGAGGCGTTTCGTGACACGCCTTCAGTGACGCCTTTCGCATTGCCCCGCTCGTCTGCCGTCTCTCTCGGCTCGCTCTTTTCGGCGCGTAGTTCTCGGCTCGGTCTTTTCGGCTCGCCCCTCTGCCGTCCGCTTCTATTGGGTTTTCTTCGGTATATTACGTCGTGCTCTCCGACCGGCTTTCCGCCAAGGCTTCCCTCGCGATCAAGGCCGCCATCCGCCTCGCTCAGGGTCGCGAGGTTTGTTTCGTTTGCACAGTCGATGAGGATGGGATCGTACAGTCCGCACGCGTAGCGGCGCGTGGAGATGTTGGCAAAGTGCTGGCGCTGCCTGGCTTTGCGCAGCGTGGCGAGATGCTCGTCCACAACCATCCATCTGGCGTCCTCGAGCCCTCCAACCAGGATCTCGAGATCGCCGCACGGCTTCATGACGACGGCATCGGCTTCGGCATCGTCGACAACTTCGCGACGGAGTTGTACGTCGTCGTCGAGATTCCCAGTGAACGGAAAAAAGCACAACTCGACGAGGATGCGATCAGTAAGGACCTCGGCCCCGAAGGTCCGATCGCGGCTCAGCTGACGAGATACGAGGACCGCGCGAGCCAGCGCGAGATGGCGGTCGAAGTTGCGCGCCTGTTCAATAACGGCGGCGTGGGACTGCTCGAGGCGGGAACGGGCGTCGGGAAGTCGCTGGGGTATCTCGTTCCCGCGTTGCGCTGGGCGGCTGCGAATGGCGAACGCACGATTGTCTCGACGAACACCATCAACTTGCAGGAACAACTCGTCGGCAAGGACTTGCCGTTTTTGGCCGAGGCGCTCTCCGATCAACGAGTTCGATTCGCACTGCTCAAGGGCTGGCGCAATTACCTCTGCCTCCAGCGCCTGGAACAGGCACGAGCTGCGGCGGGCGCGCTCCTCGACGATGGTCAGCGCGACGAGCTCCAATCGATTGCCGACTGGGCCGCACGCACGGCGGATGGCTCGCTGAGTGATTTGCCGACACCGCCGCGACCCGAGCTGTGGGACGAGGTCGCTGCCGAGCCAGATCTGTGTCTGCGCTTGAAGTGTCCCCTCTACGATAAGTGTTTTCTCTTCAAGGCGCGCCGGGAGGCCGCACAGGCGGACATCATCGTCGTCAATCATCATCTCCTCATGTCCGACATCGCCGTTAGGCGCGCGTCGAACAATTGGGAGGAGGCGGCGGTGCTGCCCGCGTACACGCGTCTGGTTGTCGACGAGGGCCATCATCTCGAAGACGCAGCGGCGGCGCACCTCGGTATGACCGCGACACGCCGTTCCCTTCAGCGTTTGTTCAATCGTCTCGAGCGTCGTGGCCGCGGACTGCTGCCTGCGCTCCTCGGCCGACTCTCGACGAGCGATGATCTGCTCAGCACGGCGAGCCTCGATCTCGTGCACGCTCGACTAGCGCCGGCGGTGAGCGCTGTACGCGACAAGAGCTCGATGGTCTTCGATCTTCTCGAACTGCTGCTCAATGAGTCTGGCCAACCGGTGCTCCGGCTCACCGAGCGCTTTGCCAAGGATCCGATCTGGCAGAACGGATTGCGGCGCGCGCTCGAGGATACATTCGACCAGATTCGGCTCCTGCATCAGGGGCTCGCGCTCGTGCGAGAGCGCATCGAGGGAAGTACGCGGCTCGACGAGCAGCTTGCGCCATTGATGAACGAGTTACGCGCGGTCATTCGACGACTGCAACTCGCCGGAGACGCGCTGCATCAGGCGCTCGACCCGCCGCCGGGCGAAGCGACGGTGCGCTGGATCGAGGCAAAGGGAAGGGAGCGCTCCGCGGCCGTTACGAGTGTCCCGCTCGACCTCGCGCCGGTGCTCCGTGAGGATCTGTTCAAGCGCACCAAGACGACAATCGTGACGAGCGCGACGCTCGCCGCCGGCGCACGGGCACGAAGCGCTCTGCGCGACGTGGCGAGCGCTCCCGCCGCTGATTTCGATTTTCTCGCGAGGCGCCTTGGTCTCACGGAGCCGGAAGTGACGCCGCGGACAGGCCTCTATCCATCTCCGTTCCGCTACCCTGATCAGGCGTTGCTCGCGATCGCGACGGAC
>DATEGN010000321.1:0-2230 GCA_035280125.1 Gemmatimonadaceae bacterium
TGCTGGTGGGCAACGGCAACCGATTCTCGCGCTGCGCCATCGAGGTCAACGACAGAGTGGAAGTGGCGACGAGCCGTTGGGAAATCGCCGCGCAGATGCGCGAGAACGCCGAGTCCGGCAAGCGCACGACCCGTCAGCTCCGGAAGCCCGTAGTCTGAGCCGAGCTGACTGACCTGTTCGTAGTACTGGATCGACGAAACGATGTCGCCCAGGTGTCGAGCGAGTCGCGCCAAGTGCGCAATGATTCGCCCTCGATAGAGATGCGCCGATTCCGGCACGATCAGGAGAAGCGTGGACAACAGGCTATGAGCGAGACGAAAGAACGCCTGGTCTTCGATCTCGTTGGCTATTTCGGTAGCCGCCGAAGTCAGAGCATCCGTCGAGACACCAGATGCTGGAAACGTCACGACGCCGTGCTGCGCGAGGAAACCCGCCAGCAACCGATCGCGCTCCGTACCACGCGTCATTGCCGCACGCTCGAGGCGGGTCGCCGACTCGAGCCAACCGGCAGCAACGCCGTCGTCAAGCTCGACCCCGTCTGACACGGCGTCGCGCCTGAATGCCTCTACCGACGGAAGTGGAGCGAGCATCGTCATGATCTCCGAATAAAGACGACTACTGCACTGCACGTGGAACGGCCGGAATCACCCTAATTGTGATCCCGGTCTCCAACACGTGAATCAAGCTGGGCCCCGCTCAATACCCACACAAGGGACTTTGTGCCCGTCCTCCAAATTCGTGGCCCAAGGCGGTGCCGAGTGGTTCTGGATGAAACGGTGGTTCGTCTGGAAAGCGATTATCGTAACAAGGCACAATTCAATGCACGGGCGGGCTCCGCGACGACTGCGGCTCCCGCTTGTCGGTGTCAGATTCCTCCCTCCCGCAGTCCACATGGCAGACCTCCGTCCCCGCGTACTGCTCGTCGAAGACGAAGCAACGATCTCAGTCGCCCTTGGGCGACTCCTCGATCGTTGGGGCTTCGACACGCTTGCCGCCAGGACGGTCGCCGAAACACGCGCGCTGCTCGGCGATGTCACCGTGGACGTGGTCGTCATCGACTTCCGTCTACCCGACGTGCGTGGCGATGATTTCCTCGTTTGGCTCCAACACGAATATCCGGACCTCGCCAGACGAACCATGTTCATCACGGGCGACTACGGCGATCAGGCGTTGGACGCGATCGAGGCAACCGGACGTCCCTATCTTCTGAAGCCGTTCGAGCTCGGCATTTTTGTGCACGAGCTCCGCGCCTTGATCGACCCCATCGAGGGTCCGAAGGCCAGCGGACGCAGCGCCGCTCAGACTTCCAGCGACATTTCCGCCGCCTGATGGATTGAGCGGTGAACGCGGAACCACCGTCGCCGACCGGGGCCAACGTGGGCTCGGGACGAGCGAGCCGACACCTGCTGATGCGGCCAACCGCCGATGGCCCGCATCCCTTGCGAGTCCTCGTCGTCGACGACGAACCATCGATCTGTCAGGCACTTTCGCTCCTGCTTGCCTGGCATGGAATCGAAGCCGCAGCGGCGCTCACCGCGGCCGAGGCCAACCACGCCATTGCCGGGGCACAGTTCGACGTCCTGCTGATCGACCTCCGACTACGCGACGCCCGTGGCGACTCTGTTTTTCGCGCGGCGGTAAAGCTCGATCCGTCGTATAGCGAACGAACGTTGTTCATGACCGGCGACATCACTACCGAAGCCGAGCGCATCATCGCCGCGACGAATTGCCCCTATCTCCGGAAGCCGTTCGATATCACGCTCGCTGTGCAGGCGATCGCCGCGCTCGTCGGGATCGAGTATCAACACGAAGAGGGGCTAGGGGCTAGGGGCTAGGGCTTGGATAGGTGCGCCTGGCCTAGCCCCTACGACCCTAAACCCTAGACCCTTCTTCAGAGCGTTCTCTCTGCTCTCGGTAATCCGTTGCGGCATCGACGAAGCTTGCAAAAAGACGCCGTGAGGCT
The DNA here is from genome assembly GCA_035280125.1 of Gemmatimonadaceae bacterium. Taxonomy (GTDB): domain Bacteria; phylum Gemmatimonadota; class Gemmatimonadetes; order Gemmatimonadales; family Gemmatimonadaceae; genus AG2. The sequence goes on from DATEGN010000321.1 coordinate 1,964, forward strand.
TCGCTGTGTTCGACGAGCGCCTCGGGGTGCCACTGCACCGCGACGAGATAGGAGCCATTCGCACTCTCGATTCCTTCCACCAGACCGTCGGGAGCAAGGGCACTCGCCACGAGCTGGTCGCCGAGGCGGCGCACGCCCTGGTGGTGCATGCTGTTCACCTTCAGCGGGCCCGCGCCGAAGATCTCGGCGAGCTTCGTGCGCTCGGCGACGTTCACGTCGTGCGCGAGATAATCGCGTGCATAACGACCGCCGAAGGGAAAGTAGTCG